>CBDUEF010000531.1:0-1963 GCA_965366095.1 uncultured Cypionkella sp.
ATGTACTGCTGTTCGAACTCTTTCACCTGATCGCGCACTTCGTTGACGATCGGCCATTTGGTGTCCGGGATCAGCATATCGTCCTTGCCGAACGAGATGCCTGCCTTGAACGCCTCGCGGAAGCCCAGACCCATGATCTGGTCACAGAAGATCACCGACTCTTTCTGGCCGCAGTAGCGGTAAACCGTGTCGATGACGGTTTGCACGTCTTTCTTGCGCAACAGCCGGTTCACCAGATCGAACGGTGCCTTGGCGTTCAGCGGCAAAAGGTTGCCCAGACGCAGGCGGCCGGGGGTGGTGTCAAACCGCTTCCAAACCACATTGCCATGCTCGTCGACCTGGCGCAGACGGGCCTTGATCTTGGCATGCAGATGCAAAGCACCCGCAGCAAGGGCATGCTCAACTTCGTCGATATCGGTGAAGGCCATGCCCTCGCCGGTCATCCCTTTGCGTTCCATGGTGGTGTAGTAAAGGCCCAACACCATATCTTGCGAAGGCACGATAATCGGCGCGCCGTTTGCGGGCGACAGCACGTTATTCGTCGACATCATCAACACGCGGGCTTCAAGCTGGGCTTCCAGCGAGAGCGGCACGTGAACAGCCATCTGGTCGCCGTCAAAGTCGGCGTTAAAGGCCGAACACACCAGCGGGTGAAGCTGAATTGCCTTGCCCTCGATCAGCACAGGCTCGAACGCCTGAATGCCCAAGCGGTGCAAAGTCGGCGCGCGGTTCAACAGAACCGGATGCTCGCGGATCACCTCGTCAAGGATATCCCAAACCTCGGGACGCTCTTTTTCAACCAGCTTTTTCGCCTGCTTCACGGTCGAGGAAAGCCCTTTGGCCTCCAGACGCGAATAGATGAAGGGCTTGAACAACTCCAACGCCATCTTCTTCGGCAGGCCGCACTGATGCAGCTTCAACTCCGGTCCGGTCACGATGACGGAACGACCCGAGAAGTCGACGCGCTTGCCCAAAAGGTTCTGACGGAAGCGGCCCTGTTTGCCTTTCAGCATGTCGGACAGCGATTTCAGCGGGCGCTTGTTGGTGCCGGTGATGACGCGGCCACGACGGCCGTTATCGAACAGGGCATCGACCGCCTCTTGCAGCATGCGCTTTTCGTTGCGCACGATGATGTCGGGCGCACGAAGTTCGATCAGGCGTTTCAGACGGTTGTTGCGGTTGATCACGCGACGGTAAAGGTCGTTGAGGTCAGAGGTCGCAAAGCGGCCACCATCCAAGGGCACCAGCGGGCGCAGTTCTGGTGGGATCACCGGAAGAACGGTCAGCACCATCCATTCGGGGCGGTTGCCGGATTCGAGGAAGCTCTCCACGATCTTCAAACGCTTGATGATCTTTTTCGGCTTCAGCTCGCCCGTGGCCTCTTTCAGGTCAGCGCGCAACTGTTCCGCGGTAGAGTCCAGATCAATCGCGGCCAGCATTTCGCGGATCGCTTCAGCGCCGATATTGGCGGTGAACGCATCCGCGCCATACTGATCCTGCGCGTCGAGATATTCTTCTTCGGTCAACTGCTGCTGATAGGTCAGATCGGTCAGACCCGGCTCGATCACCACATAGTTTTCAAAATACAGCACCCGCTCCAGATCGCGCAGCGTCATGTCGAGCATGAGGCCGATGCGGCTGGGCAGCGATTTCAGGAACCAGATATGCGCGACGGGCGAGGCCAGCTCGATATGGCCCATCCGCTCACGGCGGACCTTTTGCAGCGTGACTTCAACGCCGCATTTCTCGCAGACAACGCCGCGATATTTCATCCGCTTGTATTTGCCGCAGAGGCATTCGTAATCCTTGATCGGGCCAAAGATACGCGCGCAGAACAGACCGTCACGCTCGGGCTTGAACGTGCGGTAGTTGATGGTTTCGGGCTTTTTGATCTCACCGAATGACCACGACAGAATCCGCTCTGGCGAGGCCAGGCTGATCTTGATTTCGTCAAAGGTCTTGA
>CBDUEF010000532.1:0-1956 GCA_965366095.1 uncultured Cypionkella sp.
GCGCACCTTCATGCAGTATCCCAACCTTTGGCAATATACTGAAGACGGTCTCCGGCGGCCCGCGACAAATGCCGAAATCGCAGGCGTGAGCCGGATTGTCGCGTTCAGTTATTGCAACTACACAGCCGGCGCATCCGGCCATCAGGAGGGTTTGATGAAAACTTTTGTGCAGCGAGCATTCGCGACGCGTGTCCTTGTGACGCTCGTCCTGTCGGCGATCATCGGCTGCGCATACGCCGATGACGAAAAGGGTTACCGTACTGGCACGATGGTCGCGTCCCAACACAACGAATGCAGAGGCGTTCCCGCATGCCTTTCCACGACTTCGCCCGCTGTCGTCGTACCGGCGGCAGGCCGCAAAGCCGAGCGCCTCGCTTGTCCAATTAGCCACCCGAATCTGTGGGCTTGGGACGCTGCCCAGCACGAGCAGATCCAGGTCCACCTGGTCGCTGCCGACAAGTCCACAGTTACCATCGAAGGCGTGAACGTCGAAAAAGTGGCGGGGGTGTTCGTGGTATCGCTGGGCTGCTCAACCGAGCCTTACACGGGCACTGGATTTCACCAATCGCGTCACCTTGCACCCACTGAAGGTCTACGGGGGAGGCCCGCCTCGCAGAGTTTCCGGCCGGGGATTGGCCAACCCGAGCCCGACGATCCTTGCGTCCTGTACAACGTAGCGTCTTGCCAACCCCAGAAACAGATCAGTTTTTATCTTGGGGGCTGGGAATCAGCGCACAAGATCTTTACATGCAAAGGGGCACCGTATGTATACCCTCATCGGTACACATATTCCCAATCCGGCAGCCCGTCGGTCAGTGCCTTCTGGGACGGCGACATCAGCAACCCACTCTCGTTCGGCATCAGGCTGACGAATTGGAATCCAGCCGCCAAGGACCTGGTGGAAATCACCATCGCCTGCACCTCGGTCAACCCGATCGCGGGCACTTGCGGCGGCCCGCAACGCGATCCGGGATGTCCCGTAATCCGCGGCTCGCAGACGAACCACTGCACCGGGGGTCCGGTGCCGGTTTGCTTTCAAAACTATCAGGAACGATGCGAGCCCAGCAAACAGCTGTTCAGTTGCACGATCGATACGTTAGTGAGTTGGTGCAACCCGTGCCCCGGCTGACATTCCGTGCCAGCCTGTGAGGGTTAGCTGCCCGTGAAGTTGATAACCTGATTCGACGGGCGCCTTGCTGGCGGAATTTCATAGCGTCCAGCTCGTAAAGCATACAGCCCTTCTGGTCATCACCGAGCTGTTTAGCTCCGATACTTTCGGGCACCATCACCCTGCGAAACACCGCATCTTTGCCGTGACGAGGAAAGGAACCCCTTTCGAGCAGATCCGCCGCTCGGATCGGCTGAAAGTGAACTGCCGGGAGCGGGGCCGCACATTAGTCCCTTAGCCTTAAGCCCCTACGAAGTCGACTCGCACCTTGCCTCCCGAGGATCAACCCCGAACATGACCCTTCACACGTTCTCAATATCTGAGGTCCGTTTACTCGTCGCGGCGATTTTCCTCGGAAGTCTCTTAGCGCCCACGGTGCAGGCCCAGGCGCAGGCGGCTGCGCCGACGGGGTGGCATTTCACGCCGCTGATCGAGAGTGTCATCTCGCCTCCCCACTGGTTCACCGGCACCGATGGCAAGGTCCATCTCGTCTATGAACTGTTGCTGACTAACGCCCTTACGGTGCCGGCGACTGTCAGCACGATCGCGGTGCTCAATGCCGATTCCGGAGCAACACTGCTACGCCTGACCGGCCCGTCGCTGACTTCCGCCATGTCGCTCGTCACTTCGCCGGACGCGCCGAATGTGGTGCTGCCGCCCGCGACCGTGGGTGCAGTCTGGCTCGACGTGCCTCTTGCCAGCAAGGAGGCCATACCGGCGTTCATTGCGCATCAGGTGACGATCGCACCGGCGAGCGGAGTTCCGCCGTCGGTCCTGTCATTCACGGG
>CBDUEF010000533.1:0-1950 GCA_965366095.1 uncultured Cypionkella sp.
GCTTGGCCCTGCGGCTTTGCAGACCCAACAAGGAACCAGCAATGAACCGAAACGCGCTTCTCATCTTGATCGGTATCCTCGTGATCGTCGCAGTCGGGGCAAGTTACCTTTACTATCAGGAACACCAGACCGGCATCGACATCCAGATCGACGAGCAAGGTATTAAAATCGAAGGCAACTGAGTGGGTAAACGAGATGCCGGAGGTTCTAGCATCAGGGGCCTGGGACTGGGGGATTTTCGAAAATGAATGAAAAAGGCGCCGCTGCAAATTTCACAAGGATGGCCGAATCTGATCACCGCATCGCCAATCACCTTGCCCTTTTGAGCGGCTATGTTCGCCTCAAAAGCTCTGAACTGACCCGCCGCACGACTGTAGCTGATGCCACTGACATCGCGCTATTGCTGGCAGCTGTTGGGGTTCAGATCAATGCTATCGCGCATCTACATCGCCTGCTCTCTGCCGACGAGTCAACGCATTCGGCCGATCTGAGTGACCATCTGCGCAAGATCTGCGCGGCCCTTCGGTCCGCGGTTTCGCGTGACGTCGTCATCACCGAGGCTTTCGATACAGGTTGCGCGCTTCCGATGAACAAGATCATTCCTACTGCACAGATATTCACCGAAATCATCACGAACGCCATCAAGCATGGCTACCCTTCTGGCGAATCCAGTCGGATCGAAGTGTCCTGCACCAAGGATGCCCAAGGGACAATCACGCTAGATGTAAAAGACAATGGCCCCGGATTACACAGCGACGACCGATCCACGGATGTTGGCGGACTAGGCTTTCTTCTTGTTAAGGGCCTTGCTGCGCAGATCGGCGGAACTGTGACCTATCTTTCTGAAGAGCAGGGTCTGAAAGCGCGGCTGACAATTGAAGCGCCATATCCGAGCGACACCGATTTCCCCGTGCCAGAAATGGTCATTTCCAAAAGGGCGCAGCGGGTCAACGTCGAGGCATAGCCACATGCCGACGCGGGATCTTTGGAGTTAAGCAAGTTAGAAAATACTGTTTTTGAGAGGTGACCCGCCATGGCACGACCCCCCGAAATCCCTGCGCATCCACCTGCACCGCCCGAGATGCCGACGCCGCCGACGTCACCCGAAATTCCACCGGTATCGCCTCCAGAGTTGCCGGCTGGCGATCCGCCCGATGCACCCGATATCTCGCCCCCGATCGAGTCCCCGCCAACGCCCGAAGAGATGCCAAGTGACATGGCATCGTGAAGCGGATCTGCCGCCAAATAGTAAACGCAGATCGGCAAACCCAGAGCAGCACCGCCGTGATCGCCACGCTGAACGGTATCATCGTTCATATGATCAGCATCTGGCGGGTTCTGTACGGGCTGGCCCACGAGGGCAGCCCTGCCAAAGGGGTGACCCGTGTGAAGGCAAGGACCGGCACGGTGATTTTGGCGACCGGCCTTGACGTGGGCGCCATCCTTTTGCGGACCGTTGAAACCCCAGTTTCGGCGTGTGCAGATCTGACCGCCCGGTGTACCCCATTGGATTTTGCCACCGTCAACATGGCACTTTTGCGCATCAAATCGCGCGAGGCATCGCCACCTGCTGGTATTTTCCTATGCCCCACATGGGTACCTGCTGCGGGCCTCATCTCAAGCGTGGGGCTGTTGGCTCTCGATCTGGCGGTGCGTTAGCAGCATGGTAAAAGTGACCAGACCACCCCGCAGCACGCAACTCGGACGCTACGCACTCGCGGTTGCCAGCATCATGGGGATCGTGCTGTGTTTTTTCATAGCCATGCCGTTTCTAGGCGCAATCACTTGGGCGCTGACGCTGGCAATCCTGTTCTCGGGACTGCATGCGCGGCTCGAAAAGCTGGTCAAGCATCGCAATATCGCAGCGCTTCTCTCGACCGTCATTGTCGCTATCGTCGTCGTCGTTCCTGCGGTTTTCGTGGTTGAACGCCTGATCACCGAAGCCGCATC
>CBDUEF010000534.1:0-1945 GCA_965366095.1 uncultured Cypionkella sp.
GTGATCTGCCATTCGTCCACCCGCGCCGGTTTGCCATTGGTTATCTCGATGATCTGCATCAATGCCGTGTCCTGGTGGTGCAACTCGGAGGTAAAGCTGCGCGGACCAAATGCGGTCGGCTCATTGCGCATCTTTTCCAACTCGGCCGTCACCGCAGCCCCCTCAACCGTGCCAGCGCGCTCAACCGCCTTGGCCCAAAGGTCGATCAGCACATAGCCCGGATAGGCGTATTGGCTGGCCGGACGCGCGCCGGTTTTCGCCTCATAGGCCTTGTTGAACGCCTCGACCTCGGGGCGCGGATCGTCGCCATAGATCGAGCCTTGCACCGGCACCACAAAGCCCGAAAGATCCGGCGTGGCATCCAGCCAATACGATCCATCCACCGCAGAGCCGTTCAGGATCAAAGAGTTGATCCCCGCCGCACGGATTTGACGCACCGCCGCTGCAGCCCCCGGCATGACCGAGCAGAGCATGATCACATCAGGCTCTTTCGCCAAGGACTTGATCCGGGTGATCTGGCTTGCAATCGAGGCATCGTCGTTCTTGAACGTATCAGAACCAACGATTTCTGCACCCTCTAGCTGTGGGAACATCCAGTTAAAGCCGGTGCAGATGCCCTTGTTATATTCGATATAGGTGTCTTCCAGCACAAATGCGGTGCGGGCATTGCGCTTGGCATGCGCCCACTCCGCCATGGTGGCACCTTGCACTGGCGCCAAAACCGAGGACGAGAAGCTGTTCGGTCCAACGCCTTGAATCCCGGCCTTTACGTCCTCGGCGCAGAGGAAAAAGCTGTTCATGCCCTCGGCTTCTGCCGCCAGCGCCGCGGGGGCGCCAAAATCGTAATCGCACGACACCACCATCATTTCGGCGCCTTGATCCAGCACCGCCAACCCGGCCTTGGCGCTTTCGGCGCGGTCGGTGCGGGTGTCGGCCTCGACCACCTTGATCTGACGACCCAACAGGCCGCCGGCGGCGTTGATCTCGTCGATACGGATCTTGGCGGCGGTCGCGGCGGGCGTGTCATAGGCCTCCATCCAGCCGGATTTGGCGATGGCAAACCCCACGGTCAGGTCCTCGGCATGCGCGGGCGCCGCCAGCGCCAGCACCGCCAGTGCTTTGAAAATAAGTCTCATTTTTTCTCTCCTGTTGCGTTTGGGTCAGATTTTTGGCGGCCACGTCCGGCGACCCAGCGGGCGGGCAGCATGAGTTCGCGCCCGGCCAAAAGGCCCGCAGGGCGAAAAATCAAAACAAGGATCATCGCGATCGCAATGATGATTTCCTGGCTGCCGGGGGGCAGCGCAAATGTGGCCTGGCCAATGGTGAAACCTGCCTCCAGCCGCACCAGCATCTCGACCGCCACGGACACCGCCAGCACCCCCACCACCGCGCCCGAAAGCGAGCCGATGCCGCCTACAACCAGCATCGCCAGCATCAGAAACGTCAGGCTCAGGTAAAATCCGTCGGGGTTGATGACGCCAATGAAATGCCCCATCAGCGCCCCACCGATGCCAACGAAAAACCCCGACAGGGTGTAGGCCAAAAGCCGGTGGCGATAGCGGTCGATGCCGGAGGCGCTTGCCGCAACCTCATCCTCGCGTGTCGCCCGCAGGGCCAGGCCCGAGGCCGAGGCGGAATAAAGCGTGGCGACAAAAATCGCTGCCATCGCCCAGCCCAACGCCACCCACGGCGTCACATAGCGCGCCAGTCCCACCACCGAAGAGGTGCCGCCAGTCACCGGCGTCCAGTTCGACCAGATGGTATTGATCATCGCCAAAAAGGCGAAGCTGGCGATAGAAGCGGCTATCCCCGACAACCGCAAAATTGCCGCGCCCGACAGTAGGGCCACCCCTGCCGCCACCAGCCCCGCCGCAAGGGCGGCCTGCAGCCCATGCCATAGCGCCTCGGCCAGCGCGTCGAGCAGGCCCCGCAGCAGCGTCGCCTT
>CBDUEF010000535.1:0-1926 GCA_965366095.1 uncultured Cypionkella sp.
TAAAGGTTGGCCAGTTCGATCTGATCGTGCTGGATGTGATGATGCCGGGTGAAGATGGGCTTTCGGTTTGCCGTCGCTTGCGCGCCGCTGGCACAATGCCGATCCTGATGCTGACGGCTCTTGGCGATGAAACCGACCGCATCGTCGGGCTGGAGGTCGGGGCGGATGACTATCTGCCCAAGCCGTTCAATCCACGCGAGCTTTTGGCCCGGATCAAGGCGATCCTGCGCCGGTCCGAACGGGCCGAGGTGCCCGGCGGAACCCTTGCCGGGCACAGGCTGGCGTTTGACCGCTGGGTGCTGGACACGGATCGCCGCACCCTGGCCGACGCGGATGGGGCCGAGGTTGCCCTGACCACAGCCGAATTCCGTCTGCTGACGGTGTTTCTGGAACGACCCCGCTTTGTGCTTAGCCGCGATCAACTATTGGACATGACTTCGGGGCGGTCGGCTCAGGTGTTTGATCGCACCATCGACAATCAGATCAGTCGCCTCCGCCGCAAGATCGAGGCTGATCCGGGCAAACCCACACTTATCGCTACGGTCTGGGGCGGCGGCTACAGTCTTGCCGCTGATGTCAGGGCGTTGCCATGAACAAGCCGCCAGGCTTTTGGGTCCGGATGTTGCCCCAGTCGGTGGCGGGACAGTTGCTGGCGATGTTGCTGCTGGCACTTGCGGTGACGCAGGGCCTTGGGCTGGTCTTGCTGACCGACGAGCGCAACCGTGCAGTCCGCGCAGCCCTCGGGCTGGAGGCCGCAGGCCGGGCGGCCAACGTGGTCTTGCTGCTCGACGATGCGCCAGCCGATTTGCGGCCAGAAATCCTTCGGTCGGCAAATTCGCCGCTGGTGCGGTTTGATGTGGGGCCAGACCCAGAGGCGACACACAGCAGCCCAGATGCGACACCGTTCCTGAACCAGATCCGGCAGATCCTCGGCCAACCCGAGCGTCAGGTCGTGGCAGACATCCATGCGCTTGAAGTGACCCCGCTCGCGATGCCCGATGGTGTGCCTGCTTCCATGCGCCCCATGCATCAGGCGATGATGGCGGCGCATGCTGAACCGATCGAGTTGACGCTGTCGATCCGGCTGGCCGGGGGGGATTGGCTGAATGTGCGCACGATGTTCATGCAGCCCGGCCTGCAACTTTCGCCAAAGGCTTTGGTGCCGTTGGCACTGATGGTGATGGCCGTGGCCTTGGTTGCATGGGGAACGGCACGCCGGGTTGTTCGCCCGATGCGCGCGCTGGCCGTCGGTGCTGACCGGCTGGGGCGGGGCCTGGACGCAAACCCGCTGCCGTTGACCGGGCCGTCAGAGGTGCGCGCGACCACCCAAGCCTTCAACCGCATGCAAGACCGCCTGACCCGATTTGTGACCGAGCGGACCCATATGCTGGCAGCGCTCAGCCATGATTTGCGATCACCACTCACCGCGATGCGGCTTCGGATCGAGATGCTTGACGAAACCGAGGACTCTGTCCGACTGAAGGCTTTGGTCGAGGAGATGCAGGCCATGGTCGAAGAAACGCTGGAGTTCGCCCGCAGCGTGGCCAAGACGGAACCCGCAGCCAGCGTCGATCTTGCAGCCTTGTTGGGTGATCTGGTGGCTGACGTGGGCGGCAACCGTGCGACCCTCGCGCCTTCACCGCCCGTGCCAGCCACGATCCGGCCCCATGCGCTGAACCGCGCCTTGCGCAACCTGATAGACAACGCGGTGCGCTATGGGGGCGTGGCCGATGTCACCGTGGTTCAAGAACCGGGATGCGCCGTCATAACCGTAGCGGACAAGGGGCCGGGCTTGCCCGAGGATCAGTTGGAGGCGGTGTTTGAACCCTTTGTGCGGCTGGAAGCGTCACGCAACCGCGATACCGGGGGCGCGGGCTTGGGTCTGGCCATCACCCGCACCATCATTCAGGCGCATGGCGGGACGGT
>CBDUEF010000536.1:0-1920 GCA_965366095.1 uncultured Cypionkella sp.
GATCGGCATCCGCCCCCACCAGAACCGCGCCCTTTTTCGGGTAGCAGTTCAGGATTTTTGCGATATTGGTCGAGGTCACAGCCACAAACTCATTCGGCGTCAACCGCCCCGTCGCCACGCCATAAGTCCACAGCATGGGCATGCGATCTTCCAGCCCGCCAGTGCCATTCGGGATTTTCGAGAAATCGCCCACCCCAAAGCGTTTTTGATCAGTGGTAAAGGCGCAATGATCGGTTGCCACCACGCTCAGCGATCCCGACTGCAAGCCAGCCCAAAGACTGTCCTGATGCAGCTTGTTGCGGAAAGGTGGTGACATCACGCGCCGCGCGGCATGGTCCCAATCGGGGTTGAAATATTCGCTCTCGTCCAGCGTCAGGTGCTGGATCAACGGCTCGCCCCACACCCGCTTGCCAGCCATCCGCGCCCGGCGGATCGCCTCGTGGCTGTCTTCGCAGGAGGTATGGACGACATACAAAGGCACCCCCGCCATATCGGCGATCATGATGGCGCGGTTGGTGGCCTCACCCTCTACCTGCGGCGGGCGGGAATAGGCATGCGCCTCGGGTCCGGTATTGCCCTCGGCCAGCAATTTGGCGGTCAGTTCGGCCACCACATCGCCGTTCTCGGCATGCACCATCGCAAGGCCACCGAGATCGCCAACCCGTTTGAAAGATTGATACATCTCGTCATCGTTGACCATCAACGCGCCCTTGTAGGCCATGAAATGCTTGAAGCTGGTCATGCCGGCCTTGACCGACAGTTCCATATCCTCCCACACCTTCTGGCCCCACCAGGTGATCGCCATATGATAGGAGTAGTCGCAATTGGCGCGGGTGGATTTGTTGTGCCACATTTGCGCCGCATCCATCAGCCCCTGCCCCTGCCCCGGCAGGACGAAATCCACCACCATCGTGGTGCCTCCCGCCAAGGCCGCCCGCGTGCCGCTCTCGAAATCATCGGTCGAATAGGTGCCCATAAACGGCATCTCAAGATGCGTATGCGGATCAATCCCGCCGGGCATCACATAGCAGCCCGAGGCATCTAACACCTTGTCGCCCTTGAGGTTTTGCCCGATTTCAGTGATCACCCCGCCCTCGATCCGCACATCGGCCTTGTAGGTCAGATCAGCGGTGACGATGGTTCCGTTTTTGATGACTGTGGTCATGGCGCAATCCCATCTCCAAATTTAATCCAAGCAGGTAGTTTTGGCAATTTCCCATAAAAGTCTATCGCAACTTCCATCAAGATCGCATTTGGATTTTCATAGCAGTATGCCAATACTCTTGCCTTTAATGCGTCAGGTTTAACGGAGGAATCACTAAGGTTTTTCAACGGGTTGCTATTAAAATGATTTGACCAATTTAGGCCTGTCCAGAAACCTTTGAGCCAAAAATTGATCCAATCCTGCGTCTGAGCATCATCTTTCATTTCGATGATCTTGCTGCATGGCACTGCTGGAATTCCTGCCGTTAAGCCTGTAGCACCAAAGCTTGTCCCAGTTTGAGCGATGCAAATGGCGGACAATATTGCAAATTTGCCTCCCAAGCCCCTCACCCCACTACCTCCGCCACCTCAAGCACCGTGTGCAGCATCACATCTGTCCCAGCCGCAGCCCATTCCGGTGAAATCTCTTCGGCCTCGTTATGCGACAGACCGCCCACACAGGGGCACATGATCATCACCGTGGGGGCTACTCGGTTGATCCAGCAGGCGTCGTGGCCTGCGCCAGAGATGATGTCCATATGCGAATGGCCCAGCCGCTCGGCGGCGCCTCGCACCACCTTGACCAAGGAGGGATCGAAGGTGACGGGGTCAAAGTGCCCCACGGGTTCGATCGAACAGCCAAGCCCCAACTCGGCGGCCACCGCATGGGCCGCGCGTTCCACCTCGCCGCGCATCAGGTCCAGCTTGGTCTGATCG
>CBDUEF010000537.1:0-1917 GCA_965366095.1 uncultured Cypionkella sp.
CGGCACGGCCTTTGTGCTGATGATCACCGGCTCGGTGGTGGTGGATATGTATTTTTCCACCGGCGGCATCGGCAAGAGTTTTGTCGATGCGGCGCTGAACCGCGATTACGCCGTGATGATGGGGGTGACGATCCTTGTCGGCGCGCTCACCATCGCGTTCAACCTCTTGGTCGATATCCTTTACGCATGGATCGACCCGAAAATCCGGTATTAGCCATGACCCTATCCACGATCAACATGGCCGCCCTTGCCGAACGGCTTTCCACATTGGAAGAGGTCAAGGGCCGCTCGCTTTGGGCCGATGCCCGCATCCGCTTCTCGCGCAACAAGGCGGCGGTGGCGGGGGTGATCATGCTGGTATTCATCAGCTTTTACGCGCTTTTTGGCGAATATTTCGCCCGCTGGGCCTATGAGGAAATCGACTGGGCGCTGATGGGCAATGCGGCGCAGATGGGCCAGCCGTCACTCGCCAACGGCCATTATTTCGGAGTTGACGATCTGGGCCGCGATTTGTTTGCGCGCACCGCCCAAGGCACGCGGATTTCGCTCTTTGTCGGCGTGATCGGGGCGGTGATCTCGGTGGTGGTGGGCACGCTTTACGGCGCAATCTCGGGCTATGTTGGCGGGCGCACCGATCAGGTGATGATGCGGATTGTCGATATTTTGCTCGCGATCCCCTTCATGTTCGTGATCATCCTTTTGCTGGTGATGTTCGGGCGCTCGCTGTCGATGCTGTTCGTCGGTATCGGCCTTTTGTCATGGCTGTCGATGGCGCGGATCGTGCGCGGCCAAACGCTCACGCTAAAGGGCAAGGAATTCATCGAGGCCGCCGAAGCCACCGGCGTTCCCGGCTTTATCATCATCCTGCGCCATATCGTGCCGAACCTTTTGGGGATCGTGGCGGTCTATGCAACGCTGTTGATCCCCGAGATGATCCTGACCGAAAGTTTCATCTCTTTCCTGGGGTTGGGGGTGCAAGAACCGCTCACATCACTGGGCCGCTTGATCTCCGAAGGCGCCAGCACGCTGAACTATGGCACCACCTGGCAGCTGATCTTTCCGCTGATCTTTTTCGTCATCACCATGTTCGCCTTCTTCTTTGTCGGCGATGGCCTGCGCGACGCGCTTGATCCCAAGGACCGCTGACATGACCCTGCTAAGCATCAAAAATCTGGGCGTCAGCTTTGCCACCGGCGATGGCACGGTGAATGCGGTGAACGGGGTCAGCTTTGATCTTGATCGCGGCCAAACCCTTGGGATCGTGGGCGAATCCGGCTCGGGCAAAAGCCAGCTCGCCTTTGCCCTCATGGGGCTTTTGGCGAAAAACGGCACGTCGCGCGGCTCGGTGAAATTCGACGGCGCCGAGATTTTGAACGCGCCCGCCAACACCATCAACGCCCTGCGCTCGAACCATATCGCGATGGTGTTCCAAGATCCGATGACGGCGCTGAACCCCTATATGCGGGTGGCCGATCAGATGGCCGAAAGCCTGATCCATCACAAGGGCATGTCGAAAGCCGATGCGGTGGCCGAATGCATCGCCATGCTGGACGCGGTGAAAATCCCCGATGCCCGCGGCCGCATCCGGCTTTATCCGCATGAGTTTTCCGGCGGCATGCGTCAGCGCGTGATGATCGCGATGAGCCTGTTGTGCAAACCCGATCTCTTGATCGCGGATGAGCCAACCACGGCGCTCGATGTCACCGTGCAGGCGCAAATCATGCAATTGCTGGCCGATCTGCAACGCGATCTGGGGATGGCGACCATCCTGATCACCCATGATCTGGGCGTTGTGGCCGGGTTTTGCGAGGATGTGATCGTGCTTTACGGCGGGCAAGGGATGGGGCAAACGCCCGGCGATCCGCTTTACGCCCCCCCCCCCCATCCCTATACCCCGGGCCCCTTGCGCCCCCTTCC
>CBDUEF010000538.1:0-1912 GCA_965366095.1 uncultured Cypionkella sp.
GTGGTGCAGGATGCGCATAGCGTGCGGCTCTCGACCGGTGAGACCTTTACCGCCAAGCACATCCTGATCGCCACCGGGGGCTGGCCCTTTGTGCCGGAGATGCCGGGGCGGGATTTGGCGGTGACGTCAAATGAAATCTTCCATTTGGACGCCTTGCCAAAGCGCGTGCTGGTGGTGGGGGGCGGCTTCATTGCCAGCGAATTCGCCTGTATCCTGAACGGTTTGGGCGTGAAGGTGTCGCAATATTACCGGGGCGCACAGATCTTGCGCGGCTTTGATGATGAGGCGCGCGGCCATGTCGCCAATGCGATGCAGGCGGCGGGGGTGGCCATTCATTGCGGCACCGATGTGATGCGGCTGGAGAAATCGGCCGGCGGTATCACGGCGGTGGCCACCGATGGATCAGAGGCCGAGTTTGATCTGGTGCTTTATGCCACGGGACGCAATCCCAACAGCGCTGGGCTGGGGCTTGAGGCGCTGGGCGTGGGGATCGGGCGCAAGGGCGAGATCAAGGTTGATGGCTATAGCCAGACGGCGGTGCCCTCGATCTATGCGGTGGGCGATGTGACCGACCGGATCAACCTGACGCCGGTGGCGATCCGTGAGGGCCATGCCTTTGCCGATACCGTGTTCCGGGGCGTGGCAGTGCAGGCCGATCATGCGCTGGTGCCCTCGGCGGTGTTCACGCAACCCGAACTTGGCACCATCGGGATGACCGAAGAGGCGGCGCGCGAGGCGGGGCCGGTTGAAATTTACACCGCCGCTTTCCGCCCTATGCGCAGCCTGTTCGCGGGAAGCCAGGATCGGGTGTTGTTCAAGCTGGTGGTTTGCGCCACAACCCGCCGGGTGCTGGGCTGCCATATCGTGGGGCCCGAAGCGGGAGAGATGATCCAGCTTGTGGCGATTGCCATCAAGATTGGGGCCACGAAAGAGGATTTCGACCGCACCGTTGCCGTGCATCCCACCATGTCGGAAGAATTGGTGACGATGCGCAAACCGGTGCGGGTTTTTAACTGACCTTCCCTAGATAAATCGGCGTCTTTGCTTGATTTTTCGGGGATGATGCCCAATTCAGGGCCTAGTGTAATGACGAAAGGGTGATCAATGGCTGGTGGCGGAGGCCCATGGGGCGGCGGAGGCGGCTCGAATGGCGATGATCGTGGTGGCGGTGACAATCGCGGCGATGATCGGCGTGGCGGCGGCGGACGGCGTCCGGGAGAGGGGCCGCAGATCCCCGAGATTGACGAGTTGATGAAAAAGGGCACCGACAAGCTGCGCGTGCTGATGGGCGGGCGAGGCCGGGGCAATCCTCCGGGCGGCAATCGCGGTGGCGGCGGTGGTAACCCGTTGTTTTCGCGGCAAGGCCTGATGTTTGGTGCCGGCGCGGCCCTGCTTTGGGGCTTTATGTCGTTTTACACCGTCAAGCCCGAGGAACGCTCGGTTGAATTGTTCTTGGGTGAGTTTTCCAGCATTGGCGATCCGGGCCTGAACTTTGCCCCCTGGCCAGTGATGACGGCAGAGATTGTGCAGGCCACGGGCGAGCGCACGACCGATATCGGCACCGGAGCGGGCGGCGAGATGGACACCGGCTTGATGCTGACGCGCGATCAGAACATCGTCGATATTGAATTTCAGGTGGTCTGGAACATCTCGGACCCGGCGAAATATCTGTTCAATCTGGCCGATCCGACCGACACAATCCGTGCCGTGGCCGAAAGTGCGATGCGCGACATCATTGCGCGTTCGGAACTGGCCCCGATCCTGAACCGCGACCGTGGCTTGATCACCACGGATTTGCTGGCGGCCGTGCAGGGCACCATGGACAGCTATGATTCCGGCATCAAGATCGTGCGGATCAACTTTGACCGCGCCGATCCGCCGCGTGAGGTGATCGACGCCTTCCGTGAGGTGC
>CBDUEF010000539.1:0-1907 GCA_965366095.1 uncultured Cypionkella sp.
CGGGCGAGACCCTGGCCTAAATCGCCGAGCATAGCGCCGCCGATGCCGCCAAAACCATCACCACCGCGCATCAGGCCTACCGGGAATGGCGCACCACCCCGCCACCGCAGCGCGGCGAGTTGGTGCGGCTGTTGGGTGAGGAGTTGCGCACCCACAAAGCCGCGCTTGGCAAGCTGGTCTCGATCGAGGTCGGCAAGGTCACCTCGGAAGGTGCCGGCGAAGTGCAGGAAATGATCGACATCTGCGATTTCGCGGTGGGTCTGTCGCGTCAACTTTATGGCCTCACCATCGCCTCGGAACGCCCCAGCCATCGGATGATGGAAACCTGGCACCCCTTGGGTGTGGTTGGCGTGATTTCCGCCTTCAACTTCCCCGTGGCGGTGTGGTCTTGGAACACGGCGCTGGCGCTGGTTTGCGGCAATGCCGTGATCTGGAAACCCTCCGAAAAAGCCTCGCTCTCGGCGCTTGCCGCCCATGCCCTGCTGGATCGCGCCATCCAGCGCTTTACCGACGCGGGCGGCCATGCGCCCAAAGGCCTGTCCTCGATCCTGATTGGGGGGCGCGAATTGGGTGAAGCGCTGGTTGATAGCCCCCGCTTGGCTCTGATCTCGGCCACTGGCTCCACCCGCATGGGCCGCGAGGTTGGCCCCAAAGTTGCCGCCCGCTTTGGCCGCTCGCTCTTGGAACTCGGCGGCAATAACGCGGCCATTGTCACGCCATCGGCTGATCTTGATCTGACTCTGCGCGGCGTGGCGTTTTCGGCCATGGGCACCGCAGGCCAGCGCTGCACCACTCTGCGCCGCTTGTTCCTGCATGACAGCATCTATGATGCCTTCATGCCCCGCCTCAAGGCCGCCTATTCTTCAGTCAAGGTTGGCAACCCGTTGGAGCAAGGCGTGTTGATCGGCCCGCTGATTGATCAAGGGGCCGCCGAAAACATGGCCCGCGCGCTGGATCAAGCCCGCGCCGCTGGCGGCAAAGTTCATGGCGGCGAGCCGGTAACCGGCCTTGGCGGTGCCTACGCGCATCCCGCACTTGTCGAGATGCCCTCGCAATGCGGCCCAGTGGCCCACGAGACCTTTGCCCCGATCCTTTATGTCATGCGTTACAAAGACTTTGCCGAGGTTCTTGAAACACATAATGAAGTGCCCCAAGGCCTGTCTTCGTCAATCTTCACCAACGATCTGCGCGAAGCGGAACGCTTTTTGTCCGCAGCCGGATCAGATTGCGGCATCGCAAACGTCAATATCGGCCCCTCGGGCGCCGAAATTGGCGGCGCTTTCGGCGGCGAAAAGGAAACCGGCGGCGGGCGCGAAAGCGGGTCTGACGCCTGGAAGGCCTATATGCGCCGCGCCACCAACACGATCAACTACGGGACCAGCCTGCCCCTCGCGCAGGGTGTGACCTTCGATATCGGCTGAAATCTGCGGGCGAAAAGGGCAAAACCGGCCCCTTTTCGCCCAACTTCTTGACCTATCCCGCAAATTCAGCTATCGCGCGATCAGGGTCATCCGTGGCCCAGACGCCGGGACGCCCGGAAAATCAGCGTCCCTTATTTCCATGCGGACCGAACCCCGCATTTTCAGGACGCACATGACCAAATTCTCTGACCTCGCGCTGGACCCCCGCGTGCTTCAAGCGGTGGCCGAAGCCGGCTACGAAACCCCTACCCCGATTCAGGCCCAAGCCATCCCGCACGCGCTGCTGGGCAAAGACGTGCTGGGCATTGCGCAAACCGGCACCGGCAAGACCGCCAGTTTCGTGCTGCCGATGATCACGCTTTTGGGCAAAGGCCGCGCCCGCGCGCGGATGCCGCGCTCTTTGGTGCTGGCACCCACCCGCGAACTCGCCGCGCAAGTGGCTGAAAACTTTGAAACCTACGCCAAATACACCAAGCTGACCAAGGC
>CBDUEF010000540.1:0-1906 GCA_965366095.1 uncultured Cypionkella sp.
TGGAGCTTGACTCCCATGCGGGCGAACATATCCGCCTGCCGATAGTAGGGCAAGTGGCAGACGAAGCGGTTGTCGAGCACTGCGGCGATGAGGCCGGGGGTGGCGATGCAGCGGTCTTGCAGGGAGGGTGGCAGCGGATTGATGAAGGGCTTGGCGGTGGGGTCGTCTTTGAGAATAAATTTGCCGCGCACGAGCTGAATGCGGATGAATTGGGCGGGCTTGTAGTCGAGTTGCTCGCGAATTTCTTCGCCGATGCGGCGGTAGGCTTCGGGATTGAGCAGGACTTCGGGAGGGTCGAGTTCTTGGCGGACGATGGGAAGGTGCTCGGGGATGCGCGGGGCGCGGGTTTTGTGAGCGGGCTTCTTGTGATGGTTGATCTCAGCCGCCGGTCCTGGGTCTGCGGGAACGGCGGCGGGGGCTTTTTTTGCGAGGTCGCCTCCGAGCAGAAGTTCGAGTTGGGCGGGATCAAGCTTTTCGCTGGATTTACCGAAGATGCGGCGGCAGAGGGCGTCGATGGTTTGTTTAAGGACGAGGATCTCGGCGGCTTGGCGCGCGATGACCTCATCGCGTTGTGCGATTTGATCACGGAGTTGTTGCATTTTGCCGCCGACGCTCATCTACTAGAGTTATAGTAAATAAAAAGCGGAATGACAAGTTTTTTCTCACAGAGAATGAAATATATCTACCGGATTTCATACCATGGTCGCTGGCAGCCGTCGCGCATGTCGATACCGTCTAGCAGGAGCGCGAGAGCGGTGGCGTTGAGGCGGAGTTTGCCGTCTCTGACATCAGATGGCCTGGGCCATGAGAAGGTACCCTTTTCCAGCCGCTTCGCCAAAATCCAAATTCCACTTCCATCCCAGTAAAGGATCTTAAGTAGGCTGCGGCGTTTGTTGGTGAATGCGAAGATGGAGCCGCTTTTGGGATCCTCCTTGAGCTGGTTGGCCACTGCGTCATGTAGGCCGTTGAAGCTGCGGCGCATATCGCAAGGTTCCACGGCTACAAACACTTTTAAGCTACCGGAGAAACTCAGCATGACCGTGAGTTTTGGAGTTCGCGAATCAGCGCGACGGCGAACGCGACGTGGTTAGTGGAGGTGATGGAAAGCCTGGCTCCACCGGGGAGGGCAATTTCCATGGCATCGTCCGCAGCCGGATTTCCGTTTCCCTCTATCACGGCGGGAATCAGGGAAAAGAGCCTGGAGGGTGAACAATCCGGTGTTTTGGTCGGGGAAGATTGCTTGTCCTTCTTGATCCAAGAAACCAATGTCTGATAGTTCACACCGTGATGTGCCGCAAAGCGCGGGGCGCTCAAGCCGCTGGCCCAGTAGGCATCAACCATAGTTTTCTTCTGTTCGGAAGTGTAGCGCAGGCGACCGATTTTATCGGTCTTTAAAAGAGAATCATTCATAGGTGTCATAGATTCGAGAACTATGACGCCTATGAAATACGGCGGCCAGAATCTTCAAGTGGCGCTATAGACCCCGCTTACTTTGGAAACGTAGTCGATGTCGATTGAGTGGCGCATGGTGCGGTGGGCGGTGTCAATCGGGATCGGGCGACTCGACCGCTGGCTCGGCCGGTGCGACATAAATCACACTTCCATCGGACTGCGGCTGGAAGACAGTGGTGTCTGGGGCTGGAGCATTGTGGTCGGGCTTCACCGCGTTAAGGGCGGCGTGGAATGCGCTGTATGCCGAAATAGCGGCCACAGCATTGGTTCCGAACACGTCCAGAACAGACTGGTCCGACGCCATGGCGTGCAGTCGTTTCAATTGGAATTCGAGAAAGTCTGTCGTCTCTCCGGTGATCTGTTCGATCCCGGCAGCGGTGCGCTGGGCTTGGGTGATGGTTGTCAGGTTCATTGCGGTATTTTCATGTTATGGTTCGATGGCGACTTGTTGGGC
>CBDUEF010000541.1:0-1898 GCA_965366095.1 uncultured Cypionkella sp.
CCAGATGGCCGCGCCGAACAGCCCGCAATGGTTCAACACCGGATTGCATTGGGCTTACGGCATCGACGGCCCGTCGCAGGGGCATTTCTATGTTGACCACCAGTCGAGCAAGCTGACGAAATCCACCTCAGCCTATGAGCACCCCCAGCCCCACGCCTGCTTTATCCAATCGGTTAAGGATGATCTGGTCGGCGACGGCGGCATTATGGATCTTTGGGTGCGTGAGGCGCGTCTGTTCAAATATGGCTCGGGCACCGGCACCAACTTTTCCTCGCTGCGGGGCGAGGGCGAAAAGCTGTCGGGCGGCGGCAAATCTTCGGGTCTGATGGGGTTTTTGAAAATCGGTGACCGTGCCGCAGGTGCGATCAAATCGGGCGGCACCACGCGCCGCGCGGCCAAGATGGTGATCTGCGATATGGATCACCCCGATGTTGAAGCCTTCATCAACTGGAAAGTCATTGAAGAACAAAAGGTTGCCTCGCTCGTTGCCGGTTCCAAGGCGCATGAGCTGAAACTCAATGAGATATTCACCGCCATCCGCACTTGGGACGGCTCGGCCGAGGATTCGGTTGATCCGGTCAAGAATCCAGCCCTGAAATCGGCGATCCGCTCGGCCAAAAAGGCGATGATCCCCGACACCTACACCAACCGCATCCTGCAATATGCCAAGCAAGGCTTCACCAGCATCGAATTCCCCACCTATGACGTCGATTGGGATTCCGAGGCCTATATCACCGTTTCGGGTCAGAATTCGAACAACTCGGTCCGCGTTACCGACGCTTTCCTGACCGCCGTTAAGGAAGATACCGATTGGGCGCTGATCCGGCGCACCGATGGCAAGGTGGCCAAAACCATCAAGGCCCGCGAGTTGTGGGATCAGGTTGGTCACGCCGCATGGGCCTGCGCCGATCCGGGCATCCAGTTTCACGATACCGTTAACGCTTGGCACACTTGCCCCGAGGATGGCGCGATCCGTGGCTCGAACCCTTGTTCGGAATACATGTTCCTTGACGACACCGCTTGTAACCTTGCCTCGATGAACCTGCTGACCTTCTTCAAAGACGGCAAATTTGACGCCGACGCATATATGCACGCCACCCGCCTGTGGACGGTTACGCTGGAAATCTCGGTGATGATGGCGCAATTCCCTTCGCCGGAAATCGCGCAAAGATCGTATGATTTCCGCACTTTGGGCCTTGGCTACGCCAATATCGGCGGGCTTTTGATGAATATGGGGCTGGGCTATGACTCGGTTGCGGGCCGCGCTTTCTGCGGCGCCCTCACCGCGTTGATGACCGGCGTGACCTATGCCACCTCGGCCGAGATGGCGGCGGAACTGGGCGCTTTCCCCGGCTATAAACGCAACGCCGACCACATGCTGCGGGTGATCCGCAACCACCGCGCGGCGGCCTATGCCAAGACCGAATACGAGGGGCTGAACGTCAAACCGGTGGCGCTTGATGCCGCCAATTGCCCTGACCAAACCCTTGTTACCCTTGCAAAATCCGCTTGGGACGAGGCGCTGACGCTGGGTCAGGCCCATGGCTATCGCAACGCCCAAACCACCGTGATTGCCCCCACCGGCACCATCGGCTTGGTGATGGATTGCGACACCACCGGGATCGAGCCTGATTTCGCACTGGTGAAATTCAAGAAACTGGCGGGGGGTGGCTATTTCAAGATCATCAACCAATCGGTTCCGGCGGCGCTGGAGAAACTTGGCTATACCACTTCGCAAGCTGCCGAAATGGTGGCCCATGCGGTGGGCCACGGCTCGATCGGCAATTGCCCCGGCATCAACACCACCTCGCTGATCGGCCACGGCTTTGGCGCACGCGAGTTGGAAAAGATCGAGGCCGCGCTGCCCTCGGCCTTCGACATCCGTTTCGTGTTCAACC
>CBDUEF010000542.1:0-1898 GCA_965366095.1 uncultured Cypionkella sp.
GAGTTGCATGGCGAGGGGATGCTTCTTCATGCCCGCCCATTGATGCCTATCGCTTTTGCAGGCGATGTGGCCATTCGCGCCGAGGCTGTTTCTGCGCCTTCGGACGATTTCAACGTCATGACTTCACGACAGAGACCCCGGCCCGTGGTTGAGGTACTTCTTTCGCCAGCGCACCTGCTCAAGGACGGCACTTTGGCCCTCTTCGCGTTAGAGCCGGGATCGGTGAATAGCAAACAGCTTGGCCGCTATGACTTGATTTTGACCGAAGGCATCGCCGAAACAAAAGGCAAGATGATTGCCGTCAGGCTTTGGTAGGCGGTCAGCTAGGCGTCAAATCCTAAACAAAGGCTGCAACAAGCGCGGCATAAGCGCGTTAAAACGTAGGGGTGCATCCGTTGCGGCAAGGCAAATGCAGTCCGCGCCCGCCTCGGCTACGGGTGCGTGTTGCAGATTCTCAGTGGCAATCTCTAGATCGCCTTTGCCAAAACGGTCGGTGGAATCGCTGAATGCACCTTGTAAAACCAGCGTCAATTCGATGCCGCGATGACCATGATCTGGCACCGATTGACCCGCCGGAATGAACAACAGCCGTGCCGAAGCGAGGTGATCGGTGGCAAGAATGGCCTGTTTGACGCCCATACCCAAAGACCGCCATTTTACCACTGACAGATCGCCCCCAACATAATCAGCAAGAGGAATGGGGAGCATTCCTTTGTGTTTGGCAATTGCAGGGCGCGGCTCTGGCAAGTCCAAACGTGCCAGAACCTTGTCCAGGCATTCGTCAGAAAGGGCGACCGAACCCGCCTCTTCGAGGACTGCGCCGCCCACCGCTTCATATCCTGCCAATGTGGCGCGGCACTCATCGCACATCGAGATATGGGTTGCGGCAACAATGCCAAAGGCTTCAGGCAAGGTTCCGGCCGCATAGGCCATCAGCAGGGGTTCGGAAAGATGGTGTCGGATGGTCATATCAAGGCCTCAGGTCATATTTTGGCGGAGCCGATCCAGCGCAAGCCGGATGCGGGATTTGATCGTGCCCAAGGGAAGACCGGTTTCTGCGGCAATCTCACTATGCGATAACTCACCAAAATAGGCGCGTTGGATCAGGGCGCGTTGTTTTTCTGGAAGTGCAGACAGCGCTGCACCCAGTCTTTTGTTCTCTTGTTCGGCCGCAAAGATATCTGCTTGATCAGGCTCGCTGTCCGGGCCCCAATCAATCGCCTCGGGTTCGGGGCGGCGGGAGCGTCGGGCAATATCAATGCGGCGGTTGCGGGCGATCGTGAAAAACCAAGTTGCCACCCATGCCCCCGCCGGGTCGGACAAAAGCGACTTCTGCCCCAACGGTGCCAAGACGTCTTTGGCCCATTCTTCGGCCGTCGCTGCGTCTGACCCGCTTTTCATCAAGAATGCCTTCACGCGCGGTGCGAAATGACGAAACAAAGCAGCAAAGGCCGCCCTGTCCTGTCTGTCTCGAACAGCAAGCAGCAAGGCGGTCCAATCGGATTCGGCTGTTTCAGGTGGCAAGCCTTTTCTCCGGTGTGGTTCCAGTTCCAACAGCTTTGCACGATACACAGTCTTGTGCATCAGCGCATGTCGAAACTGAATTTGCGGCGCCGGGGCGAGGGTATTGAGCATCATGAGCAAGATACGTGCGCATTTTTCTACCGGATCAGTTCTGCTTGAAATAAATTGCGCGGCGCAGTCGCTTTGACCAGCGTTTAGCGGTTTTCTTTGATCCGATTTGGATTGGCTGGCGTATTCATCCCAAAGATCGAAGTCGGAGTATACGATGCCTTTTGAATCGATTGCCAAGGCGCCGCGCCGTATTGCGATTGTCGGAGGGGGCATTTCGGGCATGGCGGCCGCGCATCAACTGGCCACAGACCACACCGTGACCT
>CBDUEF010000543.1:0-1890 GCA_965366095.1 uncultured Cypionkella sp.
GCTTTGTCACCGGCATGGATCACCGCATGTTGGTGGTGAATGGCGAATTGGTGGCTGTGGCCAAACGCGTGCCGGGCCATGTGGTGGGCGACGGCAAATCGACGATTGCCGAACTGATCGACGTGGTGAACGCCGACCCGCGTCGCGGCATCGGGCATCAAAAGGTACTGACGAACCTTGAGCTTGATGCGCAGGCCGAACGACTATTGGCTGAGGCCGGGCATACGGCAGAAACGGTGTTGCCCAAGGGCGAGGTGTTCTATCTGCGCTCGACCGCCAATCTGTCGACGGGCGGCACTGCGATTGACATGACCGACGTGTGCCACCCCGACAACAAGGATATGGCCGAACGCACCATCCGGGCCGTGGGCCTTGATGTCGGCGGGGTGGATTTTCTGACCGCCGATATCACCAAAAGCTATAAGGACATCGGCGGCGCGATTGTCGAGGTGAATGCGGCGCCGGGATTTCGGATGCATGTGGCGCCCTCCGAGGGCAAGCCGCGCGATGTGTCGGCCAAGGTGATCGACATGCTGTTCCCGCCGGGCACGCAGTCGCGCATTCCGATTGCCGCGATCACCGGCACCAATGGCAAAACCACCACCAGCCGGATGCTGGCGCATATCATGAAATCCTCGGGCAAGATCGTGGGCATGACCTCGACCGACGGGGTTTATGTCGATGGCAAGCTGAGTGTGAAGGGCGATATGACCGGCCCCGCCTCGGCGCAGATGGTGCTGCGCGACCCTTCGGTCGATTTCGCGGTGATGGAAACCGCGCGGGGCGGGTTGGTGCGATCCGGCCTTGGCTATCAGCGCTGCGATGTGTCGGCTTGCCTGAATGTCACGGCGGATCATCTGGGGCTTGGCGGCATCAACACGGTGGAAGAGTTGGCCGTGGTCAAGCGCGTGGTGGTGGAAACCGCGACCGATACCGTGGTGCTGAACGCCGATGATCTGCATTGTCTGCGCATGGCCGATTTCTGCCATGCCACGCATATCTGCTATGTCACGATGAGCGCCGAACACCCGCTGGTAAAGGAGCATATCCGCGCCGGGGGCCGTGCCGTGGTGCTGGAAAAGGGCATGAATGGCGACATGATCACCATCTATGCCAAGGGTCTGCATCTGCCGGTGCTGTGGTCGCATCTGATCCCGGCAACGCTTGAGGGCAAGGCGCTTTACAACGTGCAAAACGCCATGTTCGCCACCGCGATGGCCTATGCCTTCGGGCTTGATCTTGACAACATCCGCCACGGGCTGCGCACCTTTGACACTTCGTTCTTTCAGGTGCCGGGGCGCACCAATGTTTATGACGAGCATCCCTTCAAGGTGATCCTGGATTACGGCCACAACCCGGCCGCCATCGCCGCGATGTCCGATCTGGCCGACCGGCTGGATGTGAAGGGCCGCCGTCTGGTGGTGGCCGCAATGCCGGGGGATCGGCGCGATCAGGATATCCGCGATGCGGCGCGCGAATTGGCCGGGCATTTCGACCATTACTTCATCAAGCCCGATGATGACCGCCGGGGCCGTGGCCCGATGGAGGTGCCCGAGATGCTGCGGGCCAGCCTGCTGGAAAACGGCGTGGCAGACAGCCAGATCAGCCTGATGCAAGATGAGGTAACGGCGGTCGATACTGCGCTGGCGGCGGCAGAGATCGGTGATCTGCTGGTGGTCTTTGCCGATGAATTGGCGCGGTCCTGGAAACAGATCATCTATTTCAAGAAGGCCGAGCGCGAGGCGATTGTGCCGGTGTCGGTGAAGCCAGAAAAACCGGTGGTTGGATATGAGGAGTTGCTGTCAGGCGGCGATCAGTTGATCCGCGACGAGCGCGGCGTGCGGCTGGCGCGCGGCGTGAACGAAGAGGCTGATTGATCTGCAATGACCC
>CBDUEF010000544.1:0-1881 GCA_965366095.1 uncultured Cypionkella sp.
TGAACGATATCGACCCTCAGGCCTGGCTGGCAGACGTTCTGGCAAGGATGCCCAGCATCGTCGTCTCACGCCTCCCGGAACTCCTGCCATGGAATTGGAAAGCCGCAAACCACGCGAAAATCGCCTGACTGACCACGGCCGAGGCTGTGTGAAAACTGCCTTTTGTGGTAAACTTCTGCAGGGCAGCGGGGGTGTGCATGGCGGGTTTCATCGAGGGTGTTGATCGTGGTCAGACGGTGCTTTTTCCGGACCGGTTGGAGGACTGGATCGGTGAGGACAGTTTGGTCCGCGTGGTTGATCTTTTTGTTGCTGAACTGGATCTGCCGGGGCTTGGGTTCGGTCGGGCAGCGCCCGCACGGACCGGGCGGCCCGGCTATCATCCGGCGGTGCTGCTCAAATTGTTCATCTACGGGTATTTGAACCGTGTCCCATCAAGCCGCAGGTTGGAGCGCGAGGCAGGGCGCAATGTCGAAGTGATGTGGCTGACCGGCAAGCTGGTGCCGGATCACAAGACGATTGCCGATTTCCGGCGCGATAACGGCCCTGGCATTCGCAAGGTCTGCGCGCAGTTCGTCCAGCTTTGTCGCCGGATCGGCACCCTGAAGGGCGATTGTGTTGCCATCGATGGCAGCAAATTCAAGGCAATCAACAATCGTGACAAGAGCTGCACTAAGGGCAAGATCGCCAGCCGCCTTGCGCATCTTGAGGCCGATGTTGATCGCTACATCAACGAGATGGTCCGGATTGATCGGCAGGAAGAAGGCGAGGCGCGGTCAGAGAAGGTGGCCCATCTTGCCCGGCGCTATGGCCGCATCCGGCAAGAAATCGCACGGCTGAAGGCGATGGACGAAGCGTTGGCCGACGCACCTGATGGCCAGATTTCTCTGACAGATCCCGACGCCCGCGCGATGGCAACCAGCGCCCGACACAGCGGGATGGTCGGCTACAACGTCCAGAGCGCCGTCGATACCGAGACGCACATCATCGTCGCGCATGAGGTCACCAATCAGGGCTTCGACCGCGACCAACTCAGCCCGATGTCAATTGCGGCTAAGGATGCTCTCGGCCGCGATGACCTGCATGCCATTGCCGACAAGGGCTATTTCAGCGGCCTCGAGATCCTGGCCTGCCATGAGGCTGGCATCACCACGACGGTGCCGCGCCCGGCCACCTCGGGCAACGCGGCCAAGGGCATGTATGTGAAGGATGACTTCACCTATGACGCCGGGCGCGATGTCTATGTCTGCCCAGCCGGCGAAGAACTGATTTACCGCTACACCACCGAAGAGCGCGGCATCCAACTCCGGCGATACTGGGTCAACGCATGCCAAACCTGCCCCGTCCAGAGCAAATGCACCACCGGCACGGAGCGGCGGATCACTCGGTGGGAGCACGAACATCTGGTTGACGATATGGGCAACCGGCTGGGCCGTGATCCCGATGCCATGACCCTGCGCCGTTGCACGGTCGAACACCCGTTCGGCACGATCAAAGCTTGGATGGGCCACACCCATTTCCTGACCCGGAGGCTGAAGAACGTGCGCAGCGAGATGGCGCTCAACGTGCTGGCCTACAACATCAAGCGGATGGTCGCCCTGATCGGCATCCGGCGGCTCATGCAGGCGATCCCGGGCTGACATTGGCGCTCAGTGGCCTCAAGCGGGGTCGAAATAGACTCTATTGCCCCTAAACCTTGATCAAAGACGGTGTGGTGCCGAACTGACGGCGTTGTCGACCACCACACGAAAACTGCACAGCAAGCTGCCCCACCACCGAGTTTCCACACAGCCTCAGCCCATAGCTGCTTGTCGATGGCATCAGAAGCACGTTCGCTTCGAGCCACCTTTCGAGTTGCCGATCTCAATAATTGTAATTGCCATT
>CBDUEF010000545.1:0-1850 GCA_965366095.1 uncultured Cypionkella sp.
GAACTGTCGAGGGCAGCGACAGGGCGAGGGGGGTGAGGAGTGGGGCTTTCATCGCGCGATTTGGCCGCAAATGCAGGCCACTGGCAAGAGGGATTTCAGCCTTGGCTCTTTGTGCGACAAATCACGGATCAAGCAAATTCAACGGGTTGGCGTTTGATCTTAATCGAAAATTAACCGTAACGCCGAGGTCGCGCGAAATCTTCGGCAGAACCTGCGCAAAGACCCGCCCAGCCGATGCGGCTAGGTTTTCAGAAATTTGCGCCGGGACTCCTCGGCAATCGCCTGCAACATCTCGATGCGCGCCAATTCGGCCAATTTCGCCTTGCGCTCGTCCGCGTCGGTCATGCTGGCAAGTTCGGCCCGCACCAGGGCCGCTTGCTTTTTACGCAGGATTTCCTCGGGCAACACGCCCGCCTCGGCCATGATCCGAAAGCCAACCGCATCGCCCGCTGAAATATAGGCGTCACCCGGGCGGTCGGGCAGGGGCTTGCCTTCGCCCTCCAGCCCCGAAAGCGCGCCCTTGGCGCGGGCCTTGGCGATCTGCTGTTCAGTGAGCTTGTTGAACCACGACATTCTGCCCCTCCGCTCCAAAGATGCGCTTCGGCAGGCGAAAAAACAATGCCCTTGGGTTTCATCTGTCTGAAAATATCCCCGCCGGAGGCATCCGACGGGGGCAACCAGCGCGCCCCTAGCCGATCTCGGCCAAACGCGTCAACGCCGCTTGCAGCTTGGCGGCTTCATCCTCGCGGGCTTGCAGATTGGCGCGGGCCTCAATCACCACATCTTCGGGGGCAGAGGCCACGAAATTGGGATTGCCCAACCGGCCTTTCAGCCCACCGATTTCCTTGCCAAGCTTGTCCATCCCCTTGGTCAAACGCGCTTTTTCCTCGGCAATGTCGATCAGCCCGGCCAGCGGGATGGCAAAAGCCGCCCCCTCAACCGCGATGGAAATGCTGCCCTTTGGCGCCGGGCCCTCGGTCAGGGTTTCGACACGCGCAAGCCGTTTGATGATCGCCTCATTCTCGGCCCAGTCCCGGCGCGCAGTGTCGTCCAGCGCGGTTGCAACCATATCGACCTTGAGCCCCGCAGGCACGTGAACCTGCATCCGGGCCGAGCGGATTTCTTCGATCAGCGTGATGACCCAACCCATACTTCCTTCGCTAAGGACATCGTGCAGGCTCGGGTCATCTGTCGGCCAATCGGTATGAACCAACAGCTTGGCACGGGTGCCGGTGGTGGACCACAACTCCTCGGTGATGAAGGGCATCATCGGGTGCAGCATGATCATGCATTGATCCAGCACCCAAGCCATCGTCGCGCGAGTCTCGCTGGCTTCGGGGCCGTCAAACAGCGGTTTGGCGAATTCCACATACCAGTCGCACACCTGACCCCAGACGAATTTATAAAGCCAATCTGCAGCGTTATCAAAGCGGTAGGCGTCAAGGGCTTCATCAACATTGCGCAGGGTTTTAACGGTTTCGGCAAGGATCCATTTGTTAACCTTGGCGCTGGGCTTCGGGGCAGGGCCGGTCTTGTGCCCCTCCCAAACCCCGTTCATCTCGGCAAAGCGGCAGGCGTTCCATAGCTTGGTGCCAAAGTTGCGATAGCCTGCGATGCGGGCGGTGTCGAGTTTCAGCACCCCGCCAAGGCTTGCCATCGCAGCATTGGAAAACCGCAGCGCGTCGGCCCCGTATTCGTCGATAATCTCCAGCGGGTCGATGACATTGCCCAGCGATTTCGACATCTTCTTGCCCTTGGCGTCGCGCACAAGGCCATGCAGGTAGACGGTTTTGAACGGGACTTGGTCCACCACGGCAAGCTGCATCATCATCATGCGGGCGACCCAGAAG
>CBDUEF010000546.1:0-1849 GCA_965366095.1 uncultured Cypionkella sp.
GCGTTTGGAAACGGCGCTTAGGTGCAGCAGCGGGGCCATGGGCTTATTTCGGCAGCGGCGAGGTGACGCCTTTGACATGCCAATCCATCGACAGGATCATATCATCGCCCAGCACCACCCCGGCGGCCACCTTTTCCGCGCCCGACTGGTCGGTGATCGGGCCGGTAAAGGGCGAAAATTCGCCTGCCAGCATTTTCCCCTCGGCCTCGGTGATCTTGGCCACGATCTCGGCGGGAATGTCGGCGCTCCAATCCTGCACCAACACGCATTTGTCAGCCATGCTTAGCCAGGCAGTCTTGCCCACGAAGGTGCCTTGCATATGGGCGTCTACCTGAGCCAGGAAATAGGGGGCCCAATCGGTGGCGACCACGCCAAGATATTTCGTCGGCGCATAGGCCTTCATCGAGGAATTAAGGTTGAAGGCGTAAACCCCCGCCGCCTCGGCCACCTGAATGACCGAAGGCGTGTCTTGCGCATTCGAGAAGATCACATCAACGCCTTGGGCGATCAGCGCTTTGGCCGCCTGCTGCTCGGATGCCGGATCAAACCACGAGTTCACCCAGACCACCGAAACCTCGATTGCCGGATCCACCGCCTGCGCGCCCAAGGTAAAGGCGTTGATCGAGGTGATCAGCTCGGGGATCGCAAAGGCCCCGACGCAGCCCAGCTTTTTCGATTTCGACAGCGACGCCGCCGCCATCCCCATGAGATACGTGCCCTGATAATAGCGCGCACCAAAGGGCGAGAAATTCGGCGCCTCTTTATAGCCCGAGGCATGCAGGATCGACACTTCGGGATGCGCCTTGGCCAGTTTCAGCCCGCCCTCCATATAGCCAAACGAGCCCAAAATCACAAAGCCAGTGCCCTCGGCCACGGTCTTGTTCATGATGCGGTCGGCATCGGGGCCTTCGGCGATGTTTTCCAGCAAGGTCACCTTTACCTTATCGCCGTATTTGTCTTGGACCGCTTTGGTGCCCAGCTCCATCGTGTGTGACCAGCCAACGTCGGCGGCGGGCGAGGGCACGATCAGCGCGATATTAAGGACATCGCCTTCGGCAAAGGCCGGGATCGGCAGCGCCAGCGCGGTGCTGGCGGCAAGGGTGGATTTCAGGAACTTGCGACGATTAAGGGGCATAGCAGCTTCTCCGTGTTGGGTTTTGTTGTTCATTATGGATCAGGGCATGACGCGGTGCAGGGCGGCTTCGGCCTTGGCAAAGAGCGCGCCCTCGTCAAGCCCCACGAATTCACCGCCGCGCCAGACGATGCGGCCGTTGATCATCGTCATATCGGTGGGGGTGCCGATACCGACCTTGGCAATCAGGCTGACGGGATCATGGCGGGTGCCGACGTAATCGAGCTTGCGGGTATCGAGCGCGAAAAGATCGGCCGCTTTGCCCGGCTCTAGTGTGCCGATGTCGCGGCGGCCCAGCACATCCGCGCCGCCCTGGGTGGCGTAATGCAGAAAATCCGCCGCCTCGGGCACCGGATGGCTGCGGGTTTTGGCGACCAGACATTGCAGCATATAGGCCGAATGCACGCAGTGCATCAGGTTGGAGTTGTCATTGGACGCCGTGCCATCCACCCCAAGGCTAACCCGCATGGATTTCGCCTGCATCGAGGGAATATCGGTCACCTCGGCCCCGACTAGATAGACCGGCTCGGGGCAATGCGCCACGCCGGTTTGGCTGGCCGCCATCTGCGCCAACTCGCCGTCGCTCAGTTCCCAGCAATGGGCATACCAGACATCCGGTCCGCAAAAGCCAATCTTTTCAAGGTAATCCACCGTGCGCATGCCGCTGCGCGCCTTGATGACTTCGCTTTCGCCCTCACCCACATGGCTGTGCAGCAA
>CBDUEF010000547.1:0-1849 GCA_965366095.1 uncultured Cypionkella sp.
GATCCTTGCGCATCCAGTCGATGGCAAAGCCGTAATCGAACTTGTCGGCCAGCATGGTCTTGTGGCGGTTGACCATCTGCCAGGAACCGGCGGCACCTTGCGAGATCACCTCGACCACCGCCTCCCCGTCAAGCCCTGCCTTTTCGCCAAAGGCCAAGGCCTCGGACAGGCCTTGCATCAGCCCGGCGATGCAGATCTGGTTCATCATCTTGGCCAATTGCCCGGCCCCAGAGTCGCCCAGGCGGCGGCAAATGCGGGCATAGGCCGCCATCACTGGCTCGGCTGCCGCATATTGCGCCGCATCGCCGCCGCACATGATCGAGAGCGCGCCATTTTCCGCCCCCGCCTGCCCACCCGAGACCGGAGCATCAACAAAACCGATTCCCAACCCCGAGGCAAACCCCGCCAAATCGCGGGTGACGGCAGCCGAAACCGTGGTGTGATCGACAAAGACCGCGCCAGTTGTCATTCCAGAAATGGCGCCATCGGGCCCCAAACACACCGCGCGCAAATCGTGATCATTGCCAACGCAGGCCATTACGAAGTCCGCCCCCTTGGCGGCCTCGGCCGGAGTGGCCGCAAAACTGCCGCCATGCTGGGCAACCCAAGCCTGCGCCTTGGCTGCCGTGCGATTATACACCGTGACCTGATGTCCTTTGGCGGCCAGATGCCCCGCCATCGGATACCCCATCACGCCCAAGCCCAAAAATGCCACCTTTGCCATGCCGCTCTCCCGCTCCATTGCCCAATTCTGCCAAAGAGACTAGGAACGCATGATCTTCACGACGTCAAGGACAGCGCTTCATGCTTATAGTTTTCCGATGGCTGTTGCGGCTGTTCACCGGGTTGGTGGTGCTGGCCTTGATCGCGGGATTTCTGGCCTATTACATCCTTAGCCGTTCGTTGCCCGACTATAATGAAGATTTCACCGAAGCCGGCATTTCCGCCCCGGTCGAGATCTTGCGCAACAATTCCGATGTGCCGCATATCTTCGGGCAAACCGATGCCGATGTCTATTTCGCCCTTGGCTTTGCCCATGCGCAGGATCGCCTGTGGCAAATGGCCATGTTGCGGCGCACCGCGCAGGGCAAATTGTCGGAAATCTTCGGCCCCCGCACGGTAAAAATTGATGAGCTGATGCGCCGCCTTGATCTTTACACCCTGTCGCAAAGCTCGGTCGAGGCTCAGGATGCGGCCACCAAAACCGCGCTCGAGTCTTATTCGGCGGGTGTCAATGCCTGGATATCCGAGGTGAACCGGGGCGCGCGTGGCCGTGGCGCGCCGGAATTTTTCTTTTTCAGCAATGAAATCTCGGCTTGGTCACCGGCCGATTCGATTGCGATCATGAAGCTGATGGCGGTGCAACTGTCGTCGCATCTGGAATCCGAGGTGCTGCGCGCCCAGCTTTCCTTGATCCTGTCGCCGCAGCGTCTGGGCGATATTCTGGCCGATGACACCAGCAAGGGCGTGATGGCCCTGCCCGATTATGCCAGCCTGATGCCGGGGCAGATGCCCATGCCCGAAAAAACCCGCATGGCCTATCTAGATGATCCGCTCTCGCCCTTTCATTCTACGGCTTTCGCCGGGGCCTCGAATGCTTGGGCCGCGATGCCCTCACGCTCGGCTGCGGGCGGCTCGCTTTTGGCCAATGATCCGCATCTGGGCTTTACCGCCCCCACCATCTGGTATCTGGCCCGGTTGCAACTGCGCGGCGGCGGCGTCATCGGGGCCACCATTCCGGGGATGCCGGTGGTTCTGCTGGGGCGGTCGGAGCAATTGGGCTTGTGGTTGACCTCGTTTTATTTCCATGATTAGTATGTGGTGATCGAAAGGGGCAATCTCGCCAATA
>CBDUEF010000548.1:0-1837 GCA_965366095.1 uncultured Cypionkella sp.
GGGTATCGCTGCGATAGACCACATTCTGAACCCCGCTTGCGGGAAATCCCCCGCCTCCGGCAAGGCGGAAACTGTTCGAGCCTAGGATAACCTGCGCCGAACCCGCCAACGGCACCCCGCCCAGCCGCAAGTCGGAAATCCGATGCTGATCGGGTGCCACCAGCTTTCCATGATCATCATACCGCGCCGGTTTGGTCAGATTGATCTGATACTCAAGCCCGTGGATCACATCAAAGTTGAACCCGGGGAAACTTGGGTTGATCAGCTGTTGATCAATCACCCCCGGCAAAATCTGGTTGAACAGGCTGACCGAACGTTCCAGCCATTCCAGAACCTCGGCGCCGCTCAACCGAAAGGCCACCAGATCATTTGGATGCAAATAAAGATCGTGGCTATGGCGGCTTAGCAAAGGGCCTGCGGGAATATCGGTAAAGTTCTCGGGCCCGCCACGCCCCCCCACCTTGAAGGGCGCAACTGCCGACAGGATCGGCAGGCCACCCCATTCCCCGCCGACCAGCACCGCCGCCAAATGCGCCCGCTGCGCCGAAGCAACCAGAGCAAGAGCGGATGAATGTTGCACCAAGGCAAAATAGCTGTGCAGCCTGCACGATGAGGTGCCGATTTTCTCTTTCCCCAGACTGCGCAAAGCCGCATGGGCCGGTCGCGCCAAGGCGCTCAGTTCAGCGACCTCCTCGACCAAAGGCCGAACGCCGTTTTGCGGATCGCGCGCCGCAACCGGCCGCGACTCGCTGCGATGGGAAACGACTGTCCAGCCGGTCTTGTCTTGGCAAAGGTCCAGATCAATCACGCCCAGATGCGAGCCGAAAAAGCCGGGCATCGCCACCGGGGCCGATCGGCTTTTGGCGGCGCAAAGCGGCTGGGGCGGATAGGCTTCATGGATATGCCCGGCGAAAACCGCATCAATACCCATGATTTGCGCCAAAGCCCTTGCCACATTTTCGCCGTTCCCACAGGTGTCGCCTGCCTGCAGTCCTGAATGCGCAAGGGCCACGACGATATCGGCCCCAGCGGCGCGCAACTTGGGCACTTCACAGTGAGCGACGGTCACGATGTCCCCAATGTCATAGCGATCTTGCAGATGGTCGGCTTCCCAATGCCGCGTTTGTGGCGGCAGAAAGCCAAGGATACCAATTTTCAGGTGCTGTGTTTTGCCCGAATTGTCGACAAGGTCGCGCGACAGGAGAAGAAAAGGCGCAAAGCACTCCTCTGGGGACTTTGGGCGAAAATTGGTGGAAACGACGGGAAATCGCGCGGCGTCAAGCGCCCGAAAAAGATGGGTCAACCCCTCGCTGAACTCGTGATTGCCCAAAGTGGCGGCATCATAGGCCAGATGGTTCATTGCCGCGATCATCGGATGCGTGCTGGCCGATCCAGCGGCAAAATAATCGCCCAAAGGGCTGCCATTCAGAAAATCGCCATTGTCGAAAAGCAGGCAGTTTTCCAACTCGGCGCGCGCCGATTTGATCAGCCCTGCCACCCTTGCCAGACCCTGACCAAAGGCCACGCGGTCGGAATCGTAATCCCATCCGATCAGATGCGCATGCAGATCCGATGTCGCCATCAATCGCAAACGCAAGCCTGCGTCCGGCTTGTGCGCCAAGTTAGATTGGGATCGAGCCAACTGGGTCCGCCCCCTTATTTTGAATACTGCGGTGTGACCATAAAGGCCCAAGATTGAGACATCTCTTTGCACCCCATCTATCAAAATTAAACATTGAAGCTGTCCAAAAATGGATAATTCGCGCGCAAGTTGCATTATTCCCATAACTCGCGAATCTTGCAATGGCTGGACAGGATCACTTGCCCACAATAGGGC
>CBDUEF010000549.1:0-1834 GCA_965366095.1 uncultured Cypionkella sp.
CCTTCATAGGCCGCCCCGACCTGATGGATCGAGCCTTTGACATCATTGCCGACCAAGGTGCCATCGGCCCGAACCTTGGCCGAAAAGCGGTTGCCGATGGAGTAAAGTTCTTCGCCGGGGCGCAGCATGCCGCGCTCGACCACCTGGCCAAAGGGAACGCGGGGTTCGGCGCGTTTCGATCCGGTGATCTCCAAAGCCGAGGCGTCAAAGCGGCGTACGCGGTCAATCCGGGCGGTTGCGGCTTTGCGGTAGGCTTCTTCGCGCTCTAGCCCGATGAAATCGCGGCCCAGCATCTTGGCCACAGCGCCGGTGGTGCCAGTGCCAAAGAACGGGTCAAGGATGACATCGCCGGGGTTGGTGGTGGCAAGGATCACGCGGTGCAGCAGGCTTTCCGGCTTTTGCGTCGGATGCGCCTTGTCGCCGTTTTCATCCTTCAGCCGCTCATGCCCGGTGCAGATCGGCAGCACCCAATCCGAGCGCATCTGCACCCCGTCATTGAGTTCTTTCAGCGCTTCATAGTTGAATGTGTATTTCGAGTTTTCATCGCGTGAGGCCCAGATCAGCGTCTCATGCGCATTGGTCAGGCGTTTGCCGCGAAAGTTCGGCATCGGATTGGATTTGCGCCAGATCACATCGTTCAGCATCCAAAAGCCCTGATCCTGCAAGGCAGAACCAACGCGGAAGATGTTGTGATAGCTGCCAATCACCCAAATCGCGCCATTGGGTTTCAGCAGCCGTTTCGCCGCAGCCAACCATTCGCGGGTGAATTTATCATAGGCGGCAAAGCTGGAAAACTGATCCCAGTGATCATCCACCGCATCCACCTTGGAATTGTCTGGGCGATGCAGATCGCCTTTCAATTGCAGATTATAGGGGGGGTCGGCAAAGATCAGGTCAATCGAGCCTGCCGGAAGGCTGTTCATCAACGCGATGCAGTCGCCTGCAAGGATCTGGTTCAGCGGCAGGAGTGATCCCTGCGCCGTGGTCATTTTGGTCGCCATATTCTGCCTCTGCCCTCGGTGTTATTCACCGTTTGTTGAGACAGAGCATGAGTCAAAGCTGATTCGACGTCAAATTCTTTATTGAATCAAGGGGTTACTTATTTTTCTTGATACAAGATATTGTGGACGGGCTTGAAGGAACGTCTATGCCAAGGAGTCACCCCAAGATTTAGGAGGGCGGCAAGATGCAATTTTGTCGGGTATCCGGCGTTCTGCTCCCAGCCATAGCCGGGATGCTGTTGCGCCAAATCCACCATCAGCCTGTCTCGTGTCACTTTTGCAACTATCGAGGCGGCGGCAATCGACAAGGATCGCGCGTCACCCTTGATGATTGCGGTGGCGCGTCCCTGCAATCCGATGGGTATAAGATTGCCGTCAATCAGCAGATGACCGGGACTCACGCCCAAACCGGCCACCGCGCGCTCCATCGCCAGATGCGAGGCGCGCAGAATGTTCAGCCGGTCGATCTCATCAACAGAGGCATGGGCAACGCAAACCGTGGCGCAGGCGATGATCTGGTCAAACAACGCCTCTCGCCTTGCCGCAGTCAAAGCTTTGGAATCGTTCAATCCGGGCGGGATGTTCGCCGGATCGAGGATCACCGCCGCCGCCGTGACCGGCCCGGCAAGCGGGCCGCGCCCAACCTCATCCACCCCGGCCACAGGTGTGGCGGGGCTGGCCAGTTCAAAGGAATAGTCAGGGTGGAATTTTAGCATAGGCCTATCTAACGCGCGATTGGGCAAGGATAAAGCCCGGGGCGGCCCAGTTGGGGCATCAAAAAACGCCTTCGGATTGACATATATCAAAGAGACGTTCTTCAAAGATGCGGTTAA
>CBDUEF010000550.1:0-1834 GCA_965366095.1 uncultured Cypionkella sp.
GCCCTATATCGTGGTTTTGACCCATCCGACGACGGGCGGAGTGACGGCCTCTTATGCGATGCTGGGCGATGTGCAGATTGCCGAACCCAATGCGGTTATTGGCTTTGCGGGCGCGCGGGTGATCGAGCAAACCATCCGGGAAAAACTGCCCGAGGGTTTTCAGCGTGCCGAATATCTGTTGGATCACGGGATGTTGGACCGTGTAACCCATCGCAAAGAGCTGCGCGACGAGTTGATCACCATCTTGCGGATGTTGATGGGGCTTAGCCCCGCCGTAAAAGGCGATTTGCCCCCGCCGGGGGAAATCGCTTTGGCTGAGGCTGCAGAAAAGTGAGTGGCTCTGACGCGGTTCTAGAGCGGATGATGACGCTGCATCCAAAGATCATTGATCTGACGATGGAGCGGGTAGAACGGCTGTTGGCGGCTTTGGGGCATCCTGAACGGCGGTTGCCGCCGGTGGTGCATCTGGCTGGAACCAACGGAAAAGGCAGCACCCAAGCGATGATCCGTGCGGGGCTGGAAGCCACGGGCGCTTTGGTACATGCCTATACCTCGCCGCATCTGGCGCGGTTTCACGAGCGGATCAGGCTGGCGGGCGCGTTGATTTCCGAATCTGCGCTGACTGCTTTGCTGGACGAATGCGTTGTGGCCAATGGGCCGGATGAGATCACATTTTTCGAGATCACCACATGCGCCGCGTTTCTGGCCTTTGCGCGGGTGCCTGCTGATTACACCTTGCTTGAGGTGGGGCTTGGGGGGCGTCTGGATGCCACCAATGTTGTTGATCGCCCAGCGCTGACGATCATCACGCCGGTATCGCTGGATCATCAGCAATATCTGGGGGATACGGTTGCGCTGATTGCGGGCGAAAAGGCCGGGATCATCAAGCGCGGCGTGCCGGTGGTGGTGGGCCCGCAAGAGCCGGAGGGCCTGGCCGTGATCGAGGCGCGGGCGGCGCGGATGGGGGCACCTGTCTTGGCCTATGGCCAGCAGTGGAGTGTGTTTGAAGAGCGCGGGCGGCTGATTTATCAAGATGAGAACGGGCTGTTGGATCTGCCTTTGCCGAATTTGCCCGGCCCGTTTCAGGTGTTCAATGCAGGGGCTGCGATTGCCGCCCTTCGGCATCTGGGCAAAGGGGAAGCGGCTTGCGAGGCGGCGGTGACCAAGGCCTTTTGGCCCGCGCGGATGCAGCGGCTGAAGCTGGGGCCACTGGTTGACTCGGCGCCACGGGTCGAGTTGTGGCTGGATGGCGGTCACAATCCTGCCGGGGGTGAGGCTGTTGCGGCAACGCTGGCGCGGATGCCAAAGCGTGAAACGCATCTGATCTGCGGCATGTTGAATACCAAGGATGTGCTTGGTTATATGTTGCCATTGGCGAGGCATGTGACGCGGCTGCACGCTGTCTCGATCCCAGGTGAAAAAAATACCATGCCAGCAGAGGCGACTGCCGACGCTGCGCGCGCGGCAGGCATGGATGCCGTTCAGGCTGGCTCGGTTGCTGATGCTTTGGCCGAAATCGCCATACAAACCCCCAAGGCACGCGTGTTGATCTGTGGATCGCTATACCTTGCCGGATCGGTTTTGCGAGAAAACGGCTGAAGCTTTCTTGCCGCTGTGGCGGTGCAGGTCAAATCTCACCCGATTCTCACGTCTTTTAACCGAGACCATGGCCGAATATTTCCGCGACGATCAGGGCCGAGATGTGCTGCTGCTGATCGACAACATCTTTCGCTTTGTGCAGGCGGGGTCGGAAGTGTCTGGCCTGTTGGGGCGGATGCCCAGCCGCGTAGGGTATCAGCCGACGCTGGCGACTGAGCTGGCAGAGCTGCAAGAG
>CBDUEF010000551.1:0-1834 GCA_965366095.1 uncultured Cypionkella sp.
CAAACCATCCAGCGAAAAGATCGTCTCGATGATCAGTGAGCCGCCAAAGAACACCGACACGAACAGCGCCGGAAAACCCGCGATCACGATCAGCATCGCATTGCGGAACACATGGCCATAAAGCACCCGGTGCTCCGAAAGCCCCTTGGCGCGGGCGGTCATCACATATTGCTTTTTGATCTCTTCCAGAAAGCTGTTTTTGGTCAGCAGGGTCAGCGTGGCAAAGGACGAAATGGTTGAGGCCACCACTGGCAGCGTGATGTGCCACAGGTAATCCACCGCCTTGCCCCACAGCGACAGATCGCCCCAATTGTCGGATGTCAGCCCCCGCAGCGGGAAAATCCGCCAGTAAGACCCGCCCGCAAACAGCACCATCAGCAGCACCGCGAACAAGAACCCCGGTATCGCATAGGCTGCCACGATCACGCCGCTGGTCCAGCCGTCAAAGCTGGAGCCGTCCTTCATCGCCTTGCGGATGCCCAGCGGGATCGAGACCATATAGGCGATCAGCGTTGACCACAGGCCAAGCGTGATCGAGACCGGCATTTTCTCAAGAATCAGCTCCAGCACCCCGGTCGAGCGGAAATAGCTTTGCCCGAAATCAAAGCGGATATAATGGCCCATCATGATGAAGAACCGCTCCACCGCCGGGATCATCTCTTTCTTGCAGGCCTTGGCCTGTTGCAGCGGCGTGCCCTCAAAGCCTTCGGGGCAGATGAACCGCGCAAAGCCGAACTCCACCTCCAACTGCGCGCGAAACTCGGGTGGCAAGCCGCGCCCGCCGATGTAATCGGGGTTGCTGGCCTGGCTTCCGGCATCTGCACTGTCGCCGCTGATGGCTTTCAGACTGTCGCCCTCGCCCTCCATCCGGGCTTCGATCTGGTCAAACGGGCCGCCGGGGACAAATTGCGTCAGGGTGAAATTCACCACCATGATCCCCAACAGCGTCGGTATCACCAAAAGCAGACGGCGAAGGATATAGGCTCCCATAGGTTATTTCAGCGCGCCGGAGGCTTTGAGCGCCGCCGCCTTTTCAGGGTTGAACCACCAGAAGGTGGTTTCGCCCAAGGCATAGGCAGGCAATTGGGCCGGGTATTCGTATTGGTCATAATAAGCCACGGTATAGGTGTTTTTATACCATTGCGGGATCCAGAAGTGCAGGCTGCGCAACACGCGATCAAGCGCTTGGGTCGCCACGTCCAATTCCCCACGGGTTTGCGCCGCCTCGATCGGGTCGAGCAGCTTGTCCACCGCCGGATTGGACAGGCCTGCCCGGTTGCGGGTGGAATTGTTGGCGGTGACCGAGGCATAGGCCTGTTTCATCTCGCCGCCCGGTTCATAGCTGTTCACGGCATTGCCGACGATAATGTCAAAATCGAACACAGGCGGATCGCTGCGCTGGCTCATCTGTGCCGAATCCACCAGCGTCAGCACAGCGTCCACGCCCAAGGCGCGCAGATTTTCGACATAAGGGTTGATCACGCGCTCGAACGCCGGACTGTCCTCAAGAAACTCGACCTTCAGCGTCTCGCCCTTGGCATTGCGCCGCATTCCGTCGCTGCCCACTTCCCACCCGGCATCATCCAGCAGGGCCGAGGCCGCGCGCAGGTTCTTGCGGTCAAGATTTTTGTCGGGGGTTGAGACCGATCCCATCGCGGGCGGATCGGTCAGGATGGTGGCAGGCAACAGCCCCTCAGCGACCAGCGGTTGCAACAGCGTGGTTTCCGCAGGTGTGGCGGGGGCAAACCCAGCCCCTGCGGGGGTTTTCCAGCTGGAAATTTTGCGCGGAAAAAACCCCTAAAAAAACCTCCGGTTCGACCACTCAAAAATGAAA
>CBDUEF010000552.1:0-1826 GCA_965366095.1 uncultured Cypionkella sp.
AATCTGCAACTAAAACGCGTGAAATCAATGACCTAAGACTTGTTCAGGCCAGACTAAAAAAACGGCGCGGCAAGGGCTGCCGCGCCGTTTCTTTAGCTTGTCACCGAAATTACTCGGCCACGGCCTCTTCTGCTTCGTCAATGAAACCGGCAGGGGTGCCGACATTGGCGATCACGAAGTTGCGCGCGATAGACGGTTTGACGCCTGTGGGCAGCGTGACGTCATTGATGTGGATCACATCGCCGATTTGCTTGCCGGTCAGGTCAACCGTGATGTGGTCGGGGATATCCGACGCCAGAACGTCCAGCTCCACATCGTTGCGCACCACGGTCAGCACGCCACCGCGCTTGAGGCCGGGGCTGGCTTCGTGGTTCACGAATTCAACGTGGATGAACAGGTTCAAGCGGCTGTCATCGGCCAAGCGCATGAAATCCACATGCGTCGGCAGGTCTTTGACAACATCGCGCTGCACACCGCGACAAACGACGTGGGCGTCCTTTTGCCCTTCAACCTTGAGGTTGAACAGGGTCGAAAGGAAACGGCCAGCGCGCAGGCGCTTGAGCAGCATGTTATAGTTCAGGTTGATCGGCTGCGGGTTAACACCGCCGCCATAGATGATGCCGGGTACGTTGCCCTCACGACGAGCTTGACGGGCGGCCCCCTTGCCTGTCCCCGTCCGCACCACAGCCTGAAGATCTGGGATCTCGCGTGCCATAGGTATTCTCCATATATATATCCGCCATCCTCCAAGGGTGCATGGCGCGACCGGGGGGCTATACCGAGGATTCGCCGGTAAGGGAAGCGAAAATCGGTGGCGGACTTCAACCGATTGGCGCCGTTGCCACACTTTCCCGTCTGCTGGCGGTGTGAGCGGTGCCCAGTCCTGAGATGGCCGTATCGCGCTGCCTGTATTAGCGCTGAGCCAAGGCGGAAATGACCGATTTCATCGTCAAACCGCCGGCAATACTGCCATCAGAGCGCTTGACGGTCACGGCGCCCTCGGCCAAGGCAAGGGCAGCATAAGCGGCCTCAAGCGGCGCATCGGCAGCGACCTCGCCCTCCCCGATGATCAGCGGATCGGCCAACGAGCCGCAGGTCACGATCCGCGCCCGGTTCACATCACGCACAAAGCGCGTCACATACTCATCGGCCGGGTTCATCAAAATCTCGGCCCCCGTGCCGATCTGGCGCAACTCACCGTCTTTCAGGATGGCGATATGATCGCCCAGCAGCAAAGCCTCGTCCAGATCATGGGTGATAAACACGATGGTCTTGTGCAAACGCGCCTGAATTTCCTTAAGCTGCATCTGCATGTCATGCCGGATCAAGGGATCCAGCGCCGAAAATGCCTCGTCCATCAGCAAGATATCTGCGTCAGTGGCCAGCGCGCGCGCCAAACCGACGCGCTGCTGCATTCCGCCCGAAAGCTGGCCGGGATAGCGGGACTCAAAGCCGCCCAAGCCCACCAGCGCGATTTGCTCAGAGGCGCGGCGCGCGGCCTCGGGGCGGGCAACGCCGTCCACCAGCAGCCCATACATGACGTTTTCCAGCACGGTTTTATGCGGCAAAAGCGCAAATTTCTGAAACACCATCGAAACTTTGCGGCGACGGAACTGGCGCAGGTCGGCGGCATTCAGCGCCAGAATATCCTGACCATCCACCAAAATCTGCCCGGCGGTCGGCTCGATCAGGCGGTTGAAATGCCGGATCAAAGTGGATTTGCCTGATCCCGAAAGCCCCATGATCACAAAGGTCTCGCCGCGAAGGATTTGCAGGCTGATATTGTTCAGCCCCAGCATATGTCCGGTTTCGGCCAAGAGCTTGGC
>CBDUEF010000553.1:0-1813 GCA_965366095.1 uncultured Cypionkella sp.
GCGCTTGCCACCTCTGATAGCCTGTCGCTGGATGCGCGCGAGTTAGACCTTTCCGCTGTGCATCCTTCGGCGCGGGTCTATATCCTTCCTTGCATTGCGGGCCATGTCGGGGCCGATAGTGCCGCCGTGGCACTTTCCGAAGAGCCCAACAAATCCAAAGACATGGTGCTGGTTGTTGATGTTGGCACCAATGCCGAGCTGTTGCTGGGCAACGAGACCCGCGTTTTGGCCTGCTCTTCTCCGACCGGCCCGGCCTTTGAGGGCGCGCAAATCTCTTCGGGCCAGCGTGCGGCCCCCGGCGCAATAGAGCGGGTCGAGATCGACCCCATCACCAAAGAGCCGCGCTTTCGGGTGATCGGCTCTGATCTGTGGTCGGACGATGCGGGCTTTGCCGAGGCCACCGCCAGCACCGGCATCACCGGCATTTGCGGCTCGGGCATCATCGAGGTGATCGCCGAAATGCGGCTGGCCGGGTTGGTCGATCAGACCGGATTGATCGGCAGCAGCGAGCAGACCGGCTCGGCGCGCTGCATCCCCGAGGGGCGCACCAACAGCTATATCTTGCATGACGCCAGCGCCAGCGGCGGCGCCACCATCACCGTCACCCAAGGCGATATCCGCGCCATTCAACTGGGCAAGGCAGCGCTTTACGCCGGAGCCAAGCTGTTGATGGACACGATGGGCGTCGAGACCGTTGACAGGGTGGTTCTGGCCGGGGCCTTTGGTGCCCATATCAGCCCCAAACACGCGATGGTTCTGGGCATGATCCCCGATGTTGAGCTGGATAAGGTCACATCGGCGGGAAATGCCGCCGGCACCGGCGCGCGCATTGCCCTGTGCAATGTATCGTCGCGCAATGAAATTGAAACCACCGTGCATCATATCCACAAGCTTGAAACCGCGCTTGAGCCACGGTTCCAAGAGCATTTCGTCAACGCCACCGCGATTCCCAACGCAGTCGAACCCTTCCCGCATCTGATGCAGATCATTTCCCTGCCCGATGTCAGCTTTAACCCCCAAGGCTCGGGCGATGGCGGGGGCCGCAAGCGGCGGCGGGGTTGACGCGCTGCGCGCTTGGTCTAGCTTGCCTTCATGGATGAAGACCCGATCGCCCCGCTGTTGCAAAGATGCGCCGCACAAGACCGTGCGGCGTTTTCGGCGCTTTATTCTGCCTCTGCCGCGAAACTTATGGGGGTATTGCTGCGTATCCTGAACAACCGATCAGAGGCGGAGGATGCGTTGCAAGAGGTTTTCACCAGAGTTTGGCTGCGCGCCGGGCGGTTCGATGCCGCCAAGGGCCGGGGCATGACATGGATGATTGCCCTGTCGCGCAATCTGGCCATTGACCGTTTGCGCCAAAAGTCGGAACGCACCGGCTCGGATGATGACGCGCTAGAGGCGGTGATCGACAGCACGCCGCGCGCCGAAACCCGCCTGATTGCGCAAGGCGAGGCGCGCCGGATCAACGCCTGTTTCGATACGCTAGAGGCCGACCGCGCCCAGGCCCTGCGCGGCGCCTATCTTGACGGCCTCTCTTATATCGACCTTGCCGCCCGTTTTGATGTGCCCTTGAACACCATGCGCACCTGGCTGCGCCGCTCGTTGCAGCGGCTCAAGGAGTGTATGGAGACATGATCGAGCAACCTTTCGATGATGATTTTCTTGCCGCCGAATATGTTTTGGGCGGCGTCGATCTGCCCACGCGACTTGCGCTGCAAGAGCGGATCAAAACCGATGCCGGTTTTGCCGATCTGGTGCAGGCTTGGGAAAACCGCCTCTCGGGCCTGAACGATGATTTCGCCGAGGCCCCGGC
>CBDUEF010000554.1:0-1812 GCA_965366095.1 uncultured Cypionkella sp.
GCCTTGCCCATCCCCGCCCGCACTTTTGCCAAAGCCGCCTTTGGATCGGTTCCGAAAATCTTGCAGACGCTTTCCACCTTGATCTTGATGTCGGTGTTCATTGCTATTCTCCCAACTTCAGGGACGTCTGCATCCGGCTGCCAAAGGATTGCATGATCCGGTCAAAGATGATCGCCAGAAACACGATGCCAAGCCCGGCAAGCAAGCCGCGGCTGACCTCAAGGCGCTGAATGCCTTGCAAAACCTGATAGCCCAAACCGCCCGCACCGATCATCGACGCGATCACCACCATCGACAGCGCCATCATTGTGGTCTGGTTGATTCCGGCCATGATGGTTGGCAGCGCCAGAGGGATTTGCACCGAAAACAAAACCTGCATCGGGGTTGCGCCGAACGAGTCTACTGCCTCGACGGTTTCGGCATCAACCTGCCGGATCCCAAGGTTGGTCAGCCGGATCACCGGCGGGACGGCGAAAACGATGGTGGCCAGCAGCGCCGGGATTTTTCCGGGGCCAAACAGCATCACGAAAGGGATCAGATAAACGAAAATCGGCAGGGTCTGCATGATGTCCAGCACCGGCAGCGTGATCGACTGCATGGTTTTGGAACGCGACATCGCGATGCCGATCGGCAAACCGATCAAGATGGCCAGAACCGTCGACATCAACATCAGCGAAATCGTCGCCATTGCCGGCTCCCACACACCCAAAGCGCCCAAGCCAAAGGTCAGAGTGGCCACGAGGATCACAGTTTTCCAATTGCGCGAAGACACCCAGGCCAGCCCCGCCAGCGCCAACAAGACCACCCACCAAGGCAGGGCCAGCAGCCCTTTTTCCAGACCGTTCAGCGCCTTTAGCACCGGCAGGAAAAGCGCCTCTAGCGAGCGCCCATAGGTGCCGACAATCATGTTGAAGGCGTCGTCGACGACCCGGCTCATGGATTTCAGATCGAACAGATCAGGGAAATTCTGGTCCATGGGGGCCTCCAATTGGCAAGGGTTTGCAGCGGGCGGCCTTGTGGGCCGCCCGCTGTTGATCAGAGCGAAGCGCGGATCTTGTCTGCGACGTCAGCAGGAACCCAGGTGGTCCAGACGGCTTCGTAGTTTTTCAAGAAATAGACGGCAACTTCCTCTGGCGTGGCCTTGTTGTCATCACCCCAGGCCAGAACCGTGCTGATCTGATCATTCGGCACCTGCATTTTCGACAAGAACTCTGCCACATCGGGGGCAGTTGTCTTGATGTCGGTGGTAACGGCAACGGCAATCTGGCCCTTGGCCCAGCCGGTCACTTGCGGATTTTCGCAATTTGCATCCACCAGACAGGCGTATTTCGCCGGATCGGACTCTGGCATGCCCAAACGCACCATGTGATATTTGCCGATCACATCCGATGGGCCCCAGTAATAGCCGACAAAGGCCTCATGCTGCGTGACCGCGCGGGCGATCGAGGCCTTGAGGTTTTCGCCCGAACCGGGAGAGAACAGCTCGAACGTCTCTCCCAGACCAAGCGCTTTGAACAGGTTGGTTGCGATGATCTCGCTGCCCCAACCGGGAGGGCTGCCAAACAGACGGCCCTTTTCAGGGTTCTCGGCGGTCGCGAAAATCTTCCAGTTGGCCTTGAGGTCTTCGATGGTTTTCAGCTCGGGGTGCTCTGCCAGAACGTAATCGGGCACCCACCAGCCCTCTTCACCACCCGAGGCAAAGATGTCGCCGGCCTTGTAAAATGCGCCCTTGGTTTGCGCCTCATCCCAGATCGTCTGGACAGTGGAAACCCAAAGCTCAGGCGCAATATTGGGCTGGCCACGTTTCAGCAT
>CBDUEF010000555.1:0-1808 GCA_965366095.1 uncultured Cypionkella sp.
GTGTAACCTGCCAAGCTTCGTAACCGCCCGATCCGGACCGCCATTCAGGCGTCGGCGGTGTGGCCCGCCAGCGGTTTTCAGTTCCAGGGCAACACTTCACCGATGCGGTTGATCTTGGGATCATGGATGCGGGCGACGATGTCGGCGAGGTAGGGTTGAGGGTTGAGACCGTTACATTTAGCGGTCTCTATGATGGTCATGGAGCTTGCGAGGGTTTCGCCGCCGGCATCTGATCGGGCAAAGAGGAAGGTCTTGCGACCGATCACCACCGGTTTGATGGCCCTTTCGGCGGCATTATTGTCGATGGCGACGCGGCCATCGTCGGGAAAGAGGGTGAACGCATCCCAGCGGTTCAGGGCGTGGCGGAACGCTTTGGCAAGATCGCTTTTGCCGGGGATGCGGGCGAGTTGCGCCTCGGACCATGGCTTGAAGGCTTCCACTTTCGGACGGCTTTCTTTCTGGCGGCTGGCACGTCGGGCATCGCGGGATTGGCCGTTGATCTGGTGCTCGATGTCATAGAGATCACCGATCCGGGCCAGCGCTTCGCGGGCGATTTCGGATTTGGTGGCGGTGTGGGCGTCGAAGACGTCGCGACGCAGATGCGCCCGGCAGGCGGCCTCGCGGATGCCGGGTTTGCCGGATGCATCAGGGTTATAAAGCGCCTTGAAGCCGGAATAGGCATCGGCTTGCAGGATGCCGCGGAACCCTGCCAGGTGGCGCTGCGGACGTTCGCCCTTGCGGTCGACCGACAAGAAGCAAGCAGCGCCCTGGTGGCGCGGTGCTGCCCCAAGGCCGGTCATCGCGGATATAGGTCCAGATGCGGCCTTCCTTGATGCCCTTGCCGATCCCGCCGACGCGTTTTGACGGATCAAGCACCCGGACCGCAGTATCGTCGGCATGCAGGCGGTCCGAGGCCATAATATTGGCGCGGATGCGTTCGACCAGCGGGATCAGCACACGAACACCCCGGTCGCACCAGTCGACCAGGGTCAAAGCCGGGAGGTTTGCGCCCAGCCGGGCGAAGATCTCGTTCTGGCGATACAGGGGCAGGTGATCGTCGAACTTTGATACCAAAATCTGTGCCAACAGGCCCGGGTCCCGGCAGGCGATTGTCTTCAACTGCCCCGAGGGGGCCATGCTGCGCGGAATTGGGCGCGACGATGCGGGCAGTTGGGTGATCTTGTCGCAGCGGCGGCAGGACTTCTTCAGCCGGGCGGTCTCGATCAGCTTCAGCTTGGCCGAGATCAGTGCGAGGATCTCGCCGACATCCTCACCGATCAGACGCAGGGTGCCGCCGCAGTGCGGGCAATCCTCACCGGGGTCCAGCACGATGCGCTCGCGGGGTGTGCCCTCAGCCACCAAGGGTTGCCGGCGGCGCGGAGTGCTGGGCATCGCCACCTGTTCTTCTGCGCTGCGTTCGGCGTCGTCATCGGGAGCCATCGCGCTGATCGCTGCCGCCGCGGCAATCTCCAGATGCTCCAGCGCCAGTTCAAGCTGTTCTATCGCGCGCTCGATACGGACCGAGCTGGCGCCGAACTTCTGCTTCTTAAGGCGTGCGATCTGGATTTGCAGCGCCTGAACCAGCGCCTCACGGGCGCGAAGGGTGGCCGACATCTTCGCGATATCGGCCTGAACGCGCCTATTCTCGGCGGCAATCCGGGCATTCTCGGCCTGTGAATGCGCGATCATCGCCTTCAAATCAGTGGGGTCATCGGGCAGGATTGCGGGCGTGTCGGAGATGGCAATGCATACCACGAGCCCTCCGTAAACGCCATAAAAACAAGCGAAAACAGTAATCTATCTATCCG
>CBDUEF010000556.1:0-1807 GCA_965366095.1 uncultured Cypionkella sp.
TCCGGCCTTACTGGCGGCACTTGCTGAGACGGCCCAGACTGTGCCGGTGATTGGTCTGGTCAATGAGCTGCATTCAACCGCCTTGGCCGCGCGCGTCGGTGTCAATTGGGAAGATATGGGCCTGAAACTGGGACGGCATTTGACCGGGCTCTATCCGGCAGGCGGGCCACCAAAGCAGGCCGTCTTGTTGTCCGGCCCGCCAGAGGCCGGTTGGGTGGCTCCGTTGGAGCGCGGACTGCGTCGCGGGTTGGCGGGCGCCAGCCTCCAGATTGCAGCGGCCTATGGTGCCGATACCGGCGCGAGCGTTCAGTTGCGCCTGCTGGAACGCGCGCTGGCAGACCATCCTGCCCCCGATGTCATCATCGGCCCGGCTCCAGCAATCGAGGCAGCGATGGCGCTCTTTGCCGGAAAAACCCAGCGCCCTCTGCTTGCCGCCACCTATATCAGCCATTCGGTCGCGCGGGGGCTTGTCGGCGGCCAAGTCGCCGCTGCTCCCTTCGATGATCCGGTGGCGCAGGGAACCTTGGCCCTAAACGCAGCGATTCAGGCGATGAATGGCGAAATGCGCCAGTTTTTGATCGGGCCACAGATCACAATTGTGACGGCGCTAACTGACCCTGATGCCATATGGCTGTCGCCGACCACCTATTTCCCGGCCTTGGAATGAGGCTTTCTGTGTCGCCCTGTCATCGCCAAAATGCTCTTGGGCTCCAATAGGCGGTTTCACACGCCAAACAGCCTCAGTCGGATGCATATACGGGTTCGCGAGCCCAGCACAGTCGTGCCAATTGCATTGGCAAATAGGATGGGCCCAAACACCTAGGTCTTTGGGCCAGTATAACGAAACAGGAAAATCATCGGGACTAAGTGGCTGCCATGGCAGAAATTCGCTATTCGTTCGGCTCTTGAGGAAGGAACTTGCCATCAGGGTCTAGGATTGAAAAGTCACCGGAATTTGTCAAACTGCGGATCGCTGCCGGGCACGGGATCATATCCCTGACCTCCCCAAGGATGACAGCGGCAGATGCGGTGAACCATCAGATACCCACCTTTGGCCCCGCCATGACGTTCCAGGGCCTCTAGGGCATAGGCCGAGCAGGTTGGTTGAAAGCGGCATCCATGGCCAACCCAGGGGCTAAGAAACAGTCTGTAACCCTTGACCGGCAATGCCAGAAGACGTGCAAGCGGTGTCACGTCCGGCCCCGATGCACTTTCTCAAGCGCGGCTTCTAGATCGGTTTGCAGATCGGAAAACAATCGCGAAATCGTGGCGGCAGGCTTTGCAACCAGCACATAATCCCAGCCCTGCTGGGCGCGCCCGGGAAGCACCAACCGCACCAAGGCACGCAGCCGCCGCTTTGCGCGATTGCGCAGCACCGCGTTTCCAATCTTTTTGGAGGCGGTAAAGCCAACCCTGATGAGCGCTGTTTCATCGCCACGGGGCCGCGCCTGAAGCAGAAAACCGCCCGTCCCCTGCCGGCGCGCTTGGGCCGCTTTCAGGAAATCCGGGCGGTTCTTCAGAGTCTCGATCTGAACACCAACGCATGACAAAACCGCCGATTGCAAATCGGACATCTCGGCTTCATTGCCAATGCCCGGTGCTTTCGGCGGTTTCATTGCCTTACTCCAAAGCCTTGCCTGACAGGCAAGGATCAGGTGAACTTAAGCCGACAACTTCTTGCGACCCTTGGCCCGACGGGCCGCCAGAACAAGCCGGCCGCCTTTCGTTGCCATACGGGCACGAAAGCCGTGGCGGCGTGCGCGAACCAGGTTCGACGGTTGAAAAGTGCGCTTCATCGCGGTCTCCA
>CBDUEF010000557.1:0-1802 GCA_965366095.1 uncultured Cypionkella sp.
AGATTGGGAGCTGGTGATCGGCATGGAAATCCATGCGCAGGGGGCCTCGAACTCCAAGCTGTTTTCCGGGGCCTCGACCCAAGTGGGGGCGGAACCCAATTCCAACGTGGCCTTTGTCGATGCCGCGATGCCCGGCATGTTGCCGGTGATCAACGAGTTTTGTGTCGAACAGGCCGTGCGCTCGGGCCTTGGCCTGAAGGCGCAGATCAACCTGCGCTCGGCCTTTGACCGCAAGAATTATTTCTACCCCGATCTGCCGCAGGGCTATCAGATTTCGCAGCTTTATCATCCAATTGTCGGCGAGGGCGAGGTTTTGGTGGAACTCGCGCCCGGCGTGGCGCGGCTGGTGCGGATCGAGCGTATCCATCTTGAGCAAGACGCGGGCAAAAGCATCCATGACATGGATCCGACGATGTCTTTCGTCGATTTCAACCGCACCGGCGTGGCCTTGATGGAGTTCGTCTCGCCCCCGGATATTGGGGGCCCCGAAGGGGCAACCGCCTATGTGACCAAACTGCGCCAGATCCTGCGCTATCTGGGCACCTGTGACGGCAATATGCAAAACGGCAATCTGCGGGCGGATGTGAACGTCTCGGTCTGCCCGGTTGGCCAGTATGAGAAATATCAGGCGACGCAGGATTTCGCGCATCTGGGCACGCGCTGCGAGATCAAGAACATGAACTCGATGCGGTTCATGACCCAAGCCATTGATTATGAGGCCCGCCGCCAGATTGCGATTCTGGAGGATGGCGGCGTGGTGCATCAAGAAACCCGGCTTTATGATCCTGACAAGGGCGAGACCCGCTCGATGCGCTCCAAAGAAGAGGCGCATGATTACCGCTATTTCCCGTGCCCTGATCTCTTGCCGCTGGAGATCGAGCAAACTTGGGTCGATGCAATCGCCGCCTCGATGCCGGAACTGCCCGATGCCAAAAAGGCGCGCTTTATGGGCGATTTCGGGCTGACCGATTATGACGCCAATGTGCTGACCGCCGATCTGGAGAATGCGGCCTTCTTTGAGGATGTGGCCAAGGGCCGCGATGGGAAGCAGGCGGCGAATTGGGTGATCAACGAGCTGTTTGGCCGATTGAACAAAGAGGGCAAGGGCGTGGCCGACAGCCCGGTGACGGCGGGCCAGTTGGGCGGCGTGCTGGATCTGATCGCCAAGGGCACGATCTCGGGCAAAATGGCGAAAGAGCTGTTCGAGATTGTCTGGGCCGAGGGTGGCGATCCCGCCGAAGTGGCGGCCGCGCGTGGGATGAAGCAAGAAACCGATACCGGCGCGATCGAGGCGGCGCTGGATGCGCTGATCGCTGCGAATCCTGATCAGGTGGAAAAGGCGCGGGTGAATGCCAAGCTGGCCGGATGGTTCACCGGGCAGGTGCTGAAATCAACCGGCGGCAAGGCCAACCCGGCGGTGGTCAATGCGATGGTGGCGCAAAAGCTGGGGCTATAGACCCCATCGCGATGGGCGGCACAAGTTGGTCGGCCTGGAAGCTGACTGTGGCGGATTTCCCCGCTGCCCTCGGGAACACCGCTTATCCCACTTGGCCAAGGGGGGCGAATTTTGTTAAACAATGGCTTGCCGTTCAGGAGACGTCCCAATGCCCCGCTATGAATTCAAAGTGATCCCCGCCCCACGCAAAGGCGAAAAATCGCGGGGCGTCAAAACGGTGGAAGATCGTTTTGCCTTGGCGCTAACCATGGCGATGAACGAAATGGGACGCGAGGGCTGGGACTATGTGCGTTCGGACAGCCTGCCGGTGGACGAGCGGGTGGGCTTTACCGGCACCAAAACCACC
>CBDUEF010000558.1:0-1786 GCA_965366095.1 uncultured Cypionkella sp.
GGATGAAGATATCGTTGATGCTGATTTCGAAGATCTCGGGAACAACAAGCGGAAGTAAACCGCCGGAACTTTCGATAGGGCGGCCTTCGGGCCGCCCTATTCGGTTCCGTAGAGGGATTTTACGATGGCAAAACGCGACTATTATGAAACTCTGGGTGCCTCCAAGGGCGCCTCTGCTGATGAATTGAAGAAAGCCTACCGCACCAAGGCCAAAGAGCTGCACCCCGACCGCAACTCGGATAACCCCAATGCAGAGGCGCAATTCAAGGAAATCAACGAAGCCTATGACGTGTTGAAGGATGCCGACAAAAAGGCTGCCTATGACCGCTATGGCCATGCGGCCTTTGAGGGCGGAATGGGGGGCGGTGGACAGCGCGGCCAAGGCGGACAGGGCGATTTCGCCAGCGCCTTTTCGGACGTGTTCGAAGACCTGTTCGGCGACTTCATGGGCGGCGGACGTGGCGGCGGTGGGCGTTCACGGGCGCAACGCGGGTCGGACCTTCGCTACAACCTGCGTGTATCACTGGAAGAAGCCTTCTCGGGCGTGCAAAAAACCATCAATGTCCCCACGTCGATCTCATGCGATACCTGTCGTGGCACCGGAGCCGAGGGTGGAGTGGAGCCTGTCACTTGCCCAACTTGTTCGGGCATGGGCAAGGTGCGCGCGCAACAAGGATTTTTCACTGTTGAACGGACTTGTCCTACCTGTTCGGGTGCGGGTCAGATCGTCAAGAACCCCTGCAAATCCTGCGGCGGAGCCGGGCGTGTGGAAAAAGAGCGCTCGCTGTCGGTGAATATCCCGGCGGGGGTGGAAACCGGCACCCGTATCCGACTTGCCAGTGAGGGCGAGGCCGGAATGCGCGGCGGTCCCTCGGGCGATCTTTACATCTTTATCGAGGTCAAGGATCACCCGATCTTCCAACGCGATGGCGTGCATCTGTTCTGCCGTGTGCCGATCACCCTTGCCACCGCTGCTTTGGGTGGCGAGGTTGAGGTGCCCACGATTGACGGCGGCAAATCCCGCGTCAAGGTCCCCGCAGGCAGCCAGACCGGCAAACAAATGCGGCTTCGTGCAAAAGGCATGCCTGCCTTACGCGGCGGCGGTGCGGGCGATATGCTGATCGAATTGGCCGTGGAAACGCCGGTCAATCTGACGGCCCGTCAGAAAGATATCCTGCGAGAGTTTGACACCCTGTCGGAAGAAAACAATCCTGAAGGCTCGTCGTTTTTCTCGAAGGTCAAAGGCTTTTGGGAAGGCATGAAGGGCTGAACCGACTGATATTTGTAAGCGCCGCCAGCCATTCCGCTGGCGGCGGTTCCATTTGCTTTACCCTAGATGCCGCATCGGGTTAGATTGTCCAAACGGCGATAGATGGGTGGCGAATATGCAGGTAACACGGCGCGTGATTTCCTTTGGCGCAATGACGGCGCTGCTTTCGGCCTGCGTTGGTGGTGGCTCGATGTCGCGCCCAGCGGCATCCGACGCGATTTTGCGCACGGCCCCCGATGCGGGTTATGACGCTTGGGTTGCTGGTTTCCGCGCGCGTGCTCTGGGCAAGGGGATTTCTCCACAAACCTATGACACCGCCTTTCGCAGCGCTGGTTTCCTGCCCGGTGTGATTGAACGTGACCGCAACCAGACCGAATTCACCCGTTCGATCGAGGATTACCTTGCCATCGCGGCCTCGGATGAGCGGGTCTCGCTGGGCCGCTCGATGATGCAGAAATACAGCGGGCTGCTGCGCGAGATTGAGGCGCGCTATGGGGTGGAGCCGCAGATTGTGGC
>CBDUEF010000559.1:0-1770 GCA_965366095.1 uncultured Cypionkella sp.
CCACCGTCCGACATATTGAACTTGATGTCGAAATTTCCCTCCTGCCCGCCCGTATTATCGCTGGCGGACAGGATCACACCGCCGTCAGCCTTATTCAACCTTATCAGATGACTGGCCGCCGGAGTTGACAAGATCGCCCCCTGCCCGATGATCACCCGCGCCACCCCATTCGCCGCCGCCATCCGCAAGATCACCTGCGCCGCCCGATCATTGAAATAGCGCCCGTCGCCCCCCAGAACCAGCGTTTTGCCGGCCACTCCCACCACCTCAAACATCGCTTGCACGAAATTCTCAAGGTAATGCGCCCCCATGAACACCCGGGTTTTCTTGCGCAGGCCCGAGGTTCCGGGCTTTTGCCCCGCAATGGCCGTGGTGGCAATCTCGCGAACACTCATGGCTTTTCCCCTTCCAAAATTTCAAACACCAGCACCGAAGGCCCGATGATCCGACAACTCGCCCCCACCGGGCAAGCCTGCGCTTCCGGGTCGGCAGTATCCAGCAGTTTGCGCCACCCCGGCGCGGTCTCGGGCAGATGCAGCATCACCTCGCCGCCGCCATTGATCACCACATAGAGCGCATCCGCCCCGCCATCGGCCATTCGTAATTCCACGCCAAAGCAGCGAAACCCCGGATCGTGCCAATCCTGCGCCCCCGGAACCAAACCATCGGCCCTGCGCCAGATCACATCGCGCAAGCCATCGCTGCGTTCCTGCGCGTGCAAAAACCGCTTTTGCCGCAGCACCGGATGCGCCTTTCGCAGCGCAATCAACCGCGCCACAAACGCCGTCAGCCCCGCATCCGCCCGCGCCCAATCAATCCATGTGGTCTCATTGTCCTGCGCATAGGCGTTGTTGTTGCCGCCCTGCGAATGGCCAATCTCATCGCCCGCAAGCAGCATCGGCACGCCCTGCGACAGCATCAGCCCCGCCAGCAGATTGCGTTTGCGCAAGGCGCGCGCCGCCACAATCGCCGGATCGTCGCTTGGCCCCTCCACCCCCAGATTGTCGGAATGATTGTCGCCATGCCCATCGCGGTTGGCCTCGCCATTGGCCCAGTTGTTCTTGGCGCAGTAGCTGACGAGATCGTCCAGGGTGAACCCGTCATGCGATGTGACAAAATTCACCGAAGCCGTCGCCGCCCTGCGCCCATGATCAAACCTGTCCGCCGAGCCCAGAAGCCGGCGCGACACCTCGGGCGCCATCCCTGCATCGCCGCGCCAGAACATACGCATCGCATCGCGAAAGCGGTCATTCCATTCCGAAAACGGCGCCGGAAACGCCCCCAACTGATAGCCCCCCGGCCCGATATCCCAAGGCTCGGCGATCAGCTTTACCCCCGCCAGCACCGGGTCTTGGCGGATCGCATCCATAAACCCGCCCTGCGGATCAAAGCCAGCCGCCTCACGCCCCAAAACGGGCGCCAGATCAAAGCGGAAACCGTCGATATGCACCACCTCAACCCAATAGCGCAGCGAATCCATCACCAGCCGCAGCACCGCAGGCTGGGTCAGGTCAAGGGTATTGCCGGTGCCCGCATCATTGGCATAATGCCGCCCGCCATGCACGGTGCGGTAGTAGCTCGCATTGTCCAGGCCCCGAAACGCCAGTGTCGGCCCCCATTCATCACCCTCGCCCGAATGGTTGTAAACCACATCCAGCAACACCTCGATCCCGGCCTTGTGCAGCGCCTTCACCATGCCTTGCATCTCGGCCAAAGGTGCTGCCCCGCCATAGCGCGGCTCGGGCGCAAAAAACCCTATCGTATTGTAAC
>CBDUEF010000560.1:0-1767 GCA_965366095.1 uncultured Cypionkella sp.
TGGTTGGGCTGGCGACGTTGAAGGTGCGCTAACGGCGCAGTCCTTTCTCTCTCTGGCTCAACCGCCTTGTGCTGCTGCGGCCTTGCTGAGCGCCCGTAATCCTTAACGAAACGTTAAGCCGAAATCCTAACGCCTTGATTTATAACAATGCAAAACCTGTCGCACATCGCGCCATCTCCGTTTGAGGCACCCTTATAGGGGGGCCGTGGCCATGAAAAAGGGCACCGCAGAGGGTGCCCTTTTTTTGGATGCGGGAAGGCTTACTTCAATGAGGGATCAATCGCCTTGCAGGCCTCGACAAGGCCTTTGACGGCCTCGACCGATTTCTGGAACATCGCATTTTCCTCGGCCGTCATCTTGATATCAACCACACGTTCCACACCGCCGGCCCCCAAGATCGTGGGAACGCCCACATACATCCCGTCCAGCCCAAGCGCGCCCTTCACATAGGCCGCGCAGGGCAGCAGGCGCTTTTGATCCTTGAGATAGGCCTCAGCCATCTCAATCGCCGAGGTCGCCGGGGCATAGAAAGCCGAGCCGGTTTTCAGCAGGCCAACAATTTCCGCGCCGCCGTCACGGGTGCGCTGAATTATCGCGTCAAGTTTGGCCTGCGTGGTCCATCCCATCGCCACCAGATCGGGCAAGGGAATGCCGCCCACGGTGGAATAGCGGGCCAGCGGCACCATGGTGTCGCCGTGGCCGCCCAGCACGAAAGCGGTTACATCGCGCATCGAGACGTTGAACTCAAGGCTCAGGAAATGCCGGAAACGGGCTGAGTCCAGCACGCCCGCCATGCCGACAACCATGTGATGCGGCAGGCCGGAAAACTCGCGCAGCGCCCAGACCATCGCATCGAGCGGGTTGGTGATGCAGATCACAAAGGCCTTGGGGCAGTGCTCCTTGAGGCCCTCGCCCACCGCTTTCATCACCTTGAGGTTGATTCCCAACAGATCATCACGCGACATGCCGGGCTTGCGCGGAACGCCTGCCGTAACGATGCAAATATCGGCCCCGGCGATCTCGGCATAGGAATTTGCGCCTTTCATCGTGGCGTCAAAGCCCTCGGACGGCCCAGATTGCGCGATATCCAGAGCCTTGCCCTGCGGCGTGCCCTCGGCGATGTCGAACAGGATCACGTCGCCAAGTTCCTTGATGGCCGCAAGATGGGCCAGCGTACCACCGATCTGGCCTGCGCCGATAAGTGCGATTTTGGGTCGAGCCATGGGTATTCCCCTCAGGTTTTGTAAATGATGCGGCTTTGGTAAGCCCAAAAGGGGTTGGGGCGCAAGCCCGCCGCGCTGCGGCAAAGTGAGATGGCTGGTTTGGCGACGATGTTTGCGCTAGGTCGGGGGGCTAATCAGAGGTGTGGCGATGGACGGCGGATTTTTCTGGGCGGTTGCCGTTCTGGCCTCGGTGCTGGTGGGCATGGGCAAAGGCGGGATGCCGGTGGTGGGCATGTTGTCGGTGCCAGTGCTGGCGTTGGCGGTGCCGGGAACCACGGCAGCGGGGCTGCTCTTGCCGGTGTTTGTGGTGTCGGACATGGTCGGGCTCTATGCCTATCGGCGCGAGTTCAACGCGCGGGTGTTGTGGATCACCTGTTCGGCGATGACGCTGGGGGTAATTTTGGGCTATTTCACCGCCGCGATGGTGCCCGAGGCCTGGGTGACGATTCTGATCGGCGTGGTGGGTCTTGCCTTTGCGGCCAATCTGTTGATGCGGCGCTGGGTGGTGGTGGAACCACAGCGGGCGCGGGTGGCGCCGGGGATG
>CBDUEF010000561.1:0-1751 GCA_965366095.1 uncultured Cypionkella sp.
TCATTGATCTCGGCCACCACATTCGAGCAATGCGGAAACACCACCAGCTTTACCCGCCCATCCGCCAACAGCTTGGCCAGATCGCCGGTGTTCAGATGCCCGGTTTCGGGATCAAGCTGCCACTCGCGCACCTCGATCCCCTCATCGGCCAGCCTGCGCCAAACGCCCGCATTGGCCTCATGGTCTTGATTGCTCACCACAATCGCGGCCTTCGCCCCGCGCAGCCAAATCCGCACCGCCTGCGCCAACACATAAGTGTTCGCACTGGTCGACGGCCCGAATGACACTTGCTCGCCCGCCACCCCCATCATCGCGGCCAGACGCGCACGCGCCTCATCCATCTCGGCCCCGCCCTCGGTCGCGCCCGGATAGGGGCCATAAGGCTGCACCTTGCGATCGGTGTAGAAGCGGTGCAACCGGTCCACCACTTGGCGGCAGGGAAACGACCCGCCGGCATTTTCAAAAAACGCATGGCCCGACAAGACCGGGCTGTCAAACGCCGGAAACTGACGGCGCACAAATTCCATATCTAACGAAGGCATCCGATCCCCTTTGCAATTTCGCTCAAACCCGTTCAAAGACCATGCCAATCAGGATCTTCCCCCGAGCCGTGGCAGGTCTTCCAGCCGAGCCGAGGCACCCCAAAGGCACAGCGGCAGACCCCAAAAGATTCGAGATCACCCAAAAGCTAGCTCAGCCCGGTTTCGCCGTAAAGCCACGCATTTGCCCCCGCCGAATCCCCGGATTTTCGCCCATAAAAGCGACCTTACGTTGCGGAAACCTTGCTAAAATCCCACCGAGCCGCCAAAATGCAGCGATCAAATATATGCTTGAGCCTCCGTCATGGGCAAACTAGCCTGTCTCGACGCAGTTGTGGTGCCCCCAAAGGACGCCGCCAATATAAAACAAACCAACACAGAGGAGCGTCTATGTCCCGTTTGACCAAATTCGTCGCCTGCACTGTCGCAGCCTTTACCTTTTCCAGCGCCGCCCATGCCGGCGACCCTGATCTGATCGTTCTTGATTGGGCCGGCTTTGAAAACCCCGCCCTGATCGGCGATTACGTCACCAAATACGGCCAAATGCCGACCTATTCGCTGTTTGGCGATGATGACGAGGCCTTCCAGAAAGTCTCCTCCGGCTTCAAGGCCGATGTGGCCCATCCTTGCTCGCAGATGATCTCGAAATACCGCGATGCGGGCCTGATCGAGCCTTGGGATGTCAGCCGCATCCCGGAATTTGCCAATATCGCCCCGCGTTTCCTGAAATCCAAGATTTTCGTCGATGATGCGGGCGTCTGGTTCATCCCGACCGATTACGCCTATACCGCCATCGCCTATAACACCGAGACCGTTCCGGCCGAGGATGTCTCGACGCTGCAAGTCTTCCTCGATCCGAAATATGCTGGCCGCATTTCGCTGCCCGACAATACCGATGACATCTGGTCACTGGCTCTGTTGGCCACCGGCGTTTCCGATTGGACCGACATCACCGAAGAGCAGTATCAGGCCGCCGCCGCCTGGCTGCGCGCCGTGCATCCTAACGTGCGCGCCTATTGGGCCGACCCGTCCGAGCTGTCGCAGCTGATGGCCTCGGGCGAGGTGCAGGTGGCTTGGTCGTGGAACGACTCGATTGCGCTGATGCGCAAGGAAAACTTCAAAGTCGGCTTTCAGCGTCAGGCCAAAGAGGGCGCCTCCAGCTGGTTCTGCGGTTTGCCGGGGGCATTCTTGAAGTTGACATAGCCGCAGAAC
>CBDUEF010000562.1:0-1749 GCA_965366095.1 uncultured Cypionkella sp.
GCTCGCGGCGACGATGACGATGCTGCTAGTGGAATTCTGGACGCGGAAACCGGCACCGACTGAGGGCGTATGATCGGCTTCTGGATCTTGGATGCCCGCATGGATTCAGCTTTGAATGGCTGAGACAAAGTGGCCCTTCAAGCAGTGGACGCCGACGCAAACATACCTGATTCTGAGGAAGTCTTGGGCAGGATGCAGTCGGATAGCGCTGATAGAGATCAAGGCTTTCCCCGACCGATTGCGCCACAATCTCGGCAGCGCGAAAATTGTCGCAGGATGGATGGCAGATATGACTACAAGCACGCCCGTGACTGCGGCAACGCCGGAAATGGTCACCACGGGCCTGACGTGTGCCGAGGCCAAAGCACGGCTGGCGGCTGACGGGCCCAATGAACTGGCCACGGCAAAGCGCCGCTCGCCGCTGCGGATCGTTCTGGATGTCCTGCGTGAGCCGATGCTGGTGTTGCTTTTGGTCGGGGGCGTGGTTTATCTGCTGCTGGGCAGCCGGGCCGAGGCGCTGATCCTTTTGGCCTTTGCCTGCATGTCTATCGGCATCACTGCCGTGCAAGAGGCGCGGACTGACCGGGTTCTGGACGCACTGCGAGATCTGTCCAGTCCGCGTGCATTGGTGATCCGGGACGGCACGCGCCAGCGGATCGCAGGGCGCGAGGTGGTGCGCGGCGATCTGATCGTGCTGTCCGAAGGCGACCGAGTGCCCGCCGACGCAAGGCTGACCCAAGCCACCGATCTGTCCGCCGATGAATCCCTGCTGACCGGAGAGGCTGAGGCCGTGCGCAAGCAGGCGGGGGTGGGTGCGATGGCCGCAAACGTGCGGCCGGGCGGCCATGATCTGCCACAGGTTTTTTCCGGGACGCTGATCGTGCGGGGGGCGGCACAGGCTGTGGTGACAGCGACTGGGGCGGCCAGTGAGATCGGAAAGATCGGCAAAAGCCTAAGTCAGATCGAGGCTGAGACACCGCATCTGCAACGCCAGATGCGCGTGCTTGTGCTTGCCACGGCAGCAATTGGTGTGGGCGTCAGCTTTGTTGTTGTGGGCCTTTACGGTTTTTTGCGCGGCGGCTGGCTGGATGCCTTGCTTGCGGGGATAGCCGTCGGCATGGCGATGCTGCCCGAAGAATTCCCCATGGTTCTTGCGGTGTTCATGGCGATGGGGGCCTGGAGGATTTCCAAGGCGCGGGTGCTGACCCGCCGCGCCTCGGCTATTGAGGCGCTAGGTGCGGCGAGTGTTCTATGCACAGACAAGACGGGCACGCTGACCGAAAACCGCATGACCATCGCAGCCCTTCAATTGACCGATGGCACCGCGCACAAGATTGCCGCTGACGCCGCCTTACCCCCGCAGTTTCGGGAATTGGCGGCGACCGGGGTCATGGCCTCGGCCCCCGAACCGTTTGACCCGATGGAAAAGGCGTTTCACGCATTGGCAGCCGATGACCTGCGACAGGACGAGACTTTGCCCGGCGCGGGACGGACCCTGATCCAAACCTATCCGCTGTCCCCCGATCTTTTGGCAATGTCGCAGGTCTGGCAGGCTAAGGGTGGCTTTGCTGTTGCAGCCAAGGGGGCGCCCGAGGCGATTGCGGATCTGTGCAAACTCCCCCCGGGCCAGCGCGCGGCCATCAAGGCACAACTGGACGCGATGGCCCGCGACGGCCTGCGCGTGCTGGCTGTGGCCGAAGCCCCATGGCGGCAGGCCCCGCTGCCCAAGACGCAGGCCGGGTTCGACTT
>CBDUEF010000563.1:0-1742 GCA_965366095.1 uncultured Cypionkella sp.
GTCTCACCGGTCGAGAGCCGCACGCTATGCGCATCCTGCAGCACCGCGCGCGCATCATGCACCGTGACGCCTGCGTTTTTCAGCGTGCCGCGATAGGCCGCTTCCAGCCGGTTCAACTCCGCCTCCAATGCCCCCCGAAACCGTAGCCAGTCAAAGGCCCCGATCTTGGCATCCCAGCCATAGGCCCGCGCCTGTTCCACCGCCCCCGGAGACCCCGAGGCAAACACCATCAGCTTTTTCGGCACGCAGCCCCTTATGACGCAAGTGCCCCCCATCCGGCTTTCCTCGGCCAGACCCACCCTGGCCCCGCCCTCAGCCGCCGCGATCCGCGCCGCACGCACCCCGCCCGAGCCGCCACCGATGACGAAAAGGTCATAGTCAAAGGCCAAATCTCAATCCCCCAGATCGGCAAAAATATTGTCCGACGGCGCAAATTCGATCCGCGTGTCGGTCTGCGAGCCCGCATTGATATCGCGCACGATCACCCGTCCGTCACCGTGACCAATCACCACAATGTCGCAAATGTCGATGAACAGCCCATTTTCCACCACACCGGGGATCTGGTTCAACACCATCGCCAACTGCCGCGGATTGCCAATCCGCATCAGATGCAGATCAAGAATGTAATTCGACTCGTCGGTCAGCAGCGGCTTATCGCCATTCATCCGCAAAGTCACATCGCGGTTCAACACATCCAGCGAGACCAGAGTTTCCTCGACCAGCGCCTTGGTGGTCTGCCAGCCAAAAGGGATCACCTCGATCGGCAGCGGAAAGGCCCCCAACTGCTGCACGCCCTTGGCGGCATCGGCGATCACGATCATCTGATCGCTTGCGGTTGCCACGATCTTTTCTTGCAACAGCGCCGCCCCGCCGCCCTTAATCAGCGCAAGGTTGGGATCAAACTCATCCGCGCCGTCGATTGTCAGGTCCAGCCATTTCGCATCATCCAGCGAGGTGGTGGGGATGCCCAAAGACTGCGCCAGCGCCGCCGTGCGTGTGGATGTCGGCACGCCAACCACCTTCAGCCCCTCTTCGCGCATCCTCTCGGCCAGACAGCGCACCATCCAGGCCGCCGTCGATCCGGTGCCCAGCCCCACTTTCATGCCGGATTCCACGAATTCCACCGCCCGTTTTGCGGCAACGAATTTGGCTTTGTCGATCGGGGAAAGCTCGGCGGGCATGGCAGTCTCCATTGGGGCGTTTGCCCCTTATAGGCATAGTATTGCCGGGATTCGAGCAGCTTTTGCACAGATGACAGCCCCTTGACAGCCAAAGCACGCCACCTATATTGCGAATAATTCTCATTAGCAGGATGACATGTCTCAATCCCCCTTCGATCTGCGCGGCAGCAACTGGCGACAGCCACGCGGCGAAGCGGCGCTGTCGGATGTTCATGCCACCGTCGCCCTGCCCAAAGGCACCTGGCGGCGCTTTGCGGCCTTTCTTGGTCCGGGCTATCTAGTGGCTGTCGGCTATATGGACCCCGGCAACTGGGCGACCAGCATCGCGGGCGGGGCCGGTTTCGGTTATACCCTGCTGGTGGTGGCGCTGATCTCGAACATCATGGCCATCGTTTTGCAATCGCTCTGCGCGCGCCTTGCCATCGCCTCGGGGCGTGATCTGGCCCAAGCCTGCCGCGATGCTTTCCCGAAATGGGTGTCGATCCCGCTTTGGCTGTCTGCCGAAATCGCCATCATCGCCACCGATATCGCCGAGGTGATCGGCACCGCCATCGGCCTCAA
>CBDUEF010000564.1:0-1734 GCA_965366095.1 uncultured Cypionkella sp.
GGGTTCATCTCGCCCAGACCTTTGTAGCGTTGCAGCGTCAGCCCCTTTTCGCCCTCGGCCAGCACGGATTTCAACAATTCGATCGGGCCGTGGACAAGCTGTTCGCGGTCTTTGCGCACAAGGCGCGCGGGGTCACGGTAGACGTCGCGGTTTTCTTTCGAGATCGCGGACAGGCGACGCGCCTCGCCCGAACGCAGCACCGCGCCATCCAGCGTGCGCAGCTCTTCGACGCCACGCAGAATGCGCGACAACCTAATGCCGTGATCTTGGGTGATCCGGCCTGTCCAGCCCTTTTCATACTCGGCCGCGATAAGGTTCAGACGTTTCGAGACGGTATCGGCCACCAATTGCAGGTCGTTGTCGGCCTGGCCCAGATCGAAGGCACCCGCGAGTGCGGCCTGTTCCAGAATGCCGCGCGGATAGTTGGTGGGGAAGGAATCCAACACACGGCGAAACGCGCGCGCGCCTTCCAGCACACGGCGCAAATCGGCGCCTGCGATTTCTTCGCCGTTGTTCAGACGCAAAACCGCGCCTTCCAACCCCATATCGACAAGGTAATCTTCCAGCGCCATCTGGTCCTTGATGTAGACCTCTGACTTGCCGCGCGCCACTTTGTAGAGCGGCGGCTGCGCGATGTAGAGGAAGCCTCCTTCGATCAACTGCGGCATCTGACGGAAGAAGAAGGTCAGAATCAGAGTGCGGATATGCGCGCCATCGACATCGGCATCGGTCATGATGACGACTTTGTGATACCGCAGTTTCTTGATGTTGAACTCGTCCCGACCAATGCCGGTGCCAAGTGCCGTGATCAGCGTGCCGATCTCCTGACTGGCCAACATGCGGTCAAACCGCGCGCGCTCGACGTTCAGGATCTTACCCTTGAGCGGCAGAACCGCCTGATTGGCGCGCGAACGCCCCTGTTTGGCAGAGCCCCCCGCGGAATCACCCTCGACGAGGAAGATTTCAGCCTTGGAGGCGTCTTTTTCCTGACAATCAGCCAGTTTTCCGGGCAGGTTCGACACATCCAGCGCGGTCTTGCGGCGGGTCAGGTCGCGCGCTTTGCGGGCGGCTTCGCGCGCCAAAGCGGCCTCGACGATTTTACCGACAACAACCTTGGCCATTGCCGGATTTTCTTCAAACCACTCGGACAACTTTTCGTTCACCAGATTTTCGACTGCCGGACGCACCTCGGAGGATACCAGCTTGTCCTTGGTCTGCGACGAGAATTTTGGGTCGGGAACCTTGACCGAGAGCACGCAGGTCAGCCCCTCGCGGGCATCGTCGCCGGTGAAATCGACCTTCTCGCGCTTGGCGATGCCAGAGGATTGCGCGTAGGCGTTGATGGTGCGGGTCAGCGCGCCACGCATGCCGGCAAGGTGGGTGCCGCCATCGCGCTGCGGGATGTTATTGGTAAACGGCAGCACCATTTCGTTATAGCTGTCATTCCACCACATCGCGACCTCGACCGTGATGCCATTGCGTTCGCCAATCATGTAGATCGGCTCGGCCATGATCGAAGTCTTTGATCTGTCGATATATTTTACATATTCGCGCACGCCACCTTCGTAGAGCGTTCCCTTCGTGCCGCGATATTCAACGCCCGTCTGAGGATGCTTGTTGGCCAGATGGATACCGCGCGGATGCTCCGGCGATTTGAAATAGTCGTTGCCGCCGTTGTCGCCGCTGAACATGACCAGCGTGTTGTTGTCGATGCCCAATTCCTTGAGCAGTGCC
>CBDUEF010000565.1:0-1729 GCA_965366095.1 uncultured Cypionkella sp.
GATCCCGGCGCCTTCTATATCCTTGTCAGCCGCGAGGCGGTGACGATCCCGCCCGATTACGCCGCCGAAATGGCCCCCTTCCTTGCCATGGTCGGCGAATTTCGGGTGCATTACGCGGGCTTTTTCGATCCCGGTTTTGGCCATGCCGCGGCAGGCGGCGCGGGCAGTCGCGGCGTCTTGGAAGTGCGCTGCCACGAGGCGCCTTTCGTGCTGGAACACGGCCAGATCGTTGGCCGCCTGGTCTATGAGCGCATGGCCGAGCGCCCCGAAACGCTTTACGGCGCGGGGATTTCCTCGAATTATCAAGGTCAGGGATTGAAGCTGGCCAAGCAGTTCCGCACCGATTAGCCGCTGTCAGGCGGGGAAATGCCGCAATCAAGCATTGCTGGCACATCTTTGCGGCATAGAACAAGACAGTCACACCTTTGGGGCTTTGCCGGTCATGATTCCTGCTGATCTTCCTGAACCCGATCCCTCACCGCTTGGCGAAACCATTTTCGGCACCACGCCTGCGGAAATCATCGCCCAAAACCAGACCCGCTCGGCGGTGCTGATTGATCAGGCGGTTCTGGCCGAGGAAAGCTGGGCCGATCCCACCCGTGGCACCGTGCGTTTCAAGACCCTGCTCTCGGGCGGGCTGACCCCCACCGATACCATGGTCTGCGGCATCGGCATCATGTCCGCGGGCGACACTTTCGCGTTGCATTCCCATCCCGAAGCCGAGGTTTATTTCGGCATCGAGGGCGAGGCGGATGTGGTCATCGACGGCAGCATTCACCGCCTGAAACCCGGCGTCGCTCTGTTCATTCCGGGCGGCGCCGTGCATGGGGTGCCGATGGCCGATCAAAACTTCCGCTGGTTTTATACCTTCGCCCGCAATGCCTTTTCCGACATCGTCTACAGCTTTGCCTCCGACTCCGCGCACTGATCCTGACAGAAAGACCATTCCCATGACCGATGACGCCTTGGTTATCTTCACCCCTTCGGGCAAACGTGGCCGCTTTGCGCATGGCACCCCGGTGCTGACCGCCGCGCGCCAATTGGGCGTTGATCTCGATTCCGTCTGCGGCGGGCGCGGGATTTGTTCCAAATGCCAGATCAGCCCCGGCTATGGCGAATTTGCCAAGCATGGCCTGACGGTGGCCGAAGATGCGCTGTCGGAATGGAACGCGGTTGAAGAGCGCTACAAATCCAAGCGCGGAATGCTGGATGGCCGCCGCTTGGGCTGTCAGGCCAAGGTGATGGGCGATGTCGTTATCGACGTGCCGCCCGAAAGCCAGGTGCATAAGCAGGTGATCCGCAAATCCGCCACCGTGCGCGATATCGTGATGGACCCGGCCACAAGGCTTTACTATGTCGAGGTTGAAGAGCCTGACATGCATGTGCCCACCGGCGATTTCGAGCGCCTCTCGCGCGCCCTGAGCGAGCAATGGGGGGTGACTGGCATCGCGGCCGAGTTGTCGCTGATGCGCCGCTTGCAGCCGGTCTTGCGCAAGGGGCAGTGGAAAGTCACCGTGGCGTTGCACAAGGGCAACCATGATGCGCGCTATCGCATCCTTGATATGTGGCCGGGCTATCACGAGGGCCGCCTGTTGGGCCTTGCGGTTGATCTGGGCTCGACCACCATCGCGGCCCATCTGTGCGATCTGACCGATGGCGCGGTTTTGGCCTCATCTGGCGTGATGAACCCGCAAATCCGCTTTGGCGAAGATTTGATGAGCCGGGTGTC
>CBDUEF010000566.1:0-1728 GCA_965366095.1 uncultured Cypionkella sp.
GCAGCCATTCGGTCATTTTGCCTCAAACAGATAGGGGGCGAGCATGTCTTGCACTTGCGCCCAGACCAGCGCACGCGCCCAGCTTTTGGTGGCAGGTTCTAGGGATTTTGCGCGGTGGATAACCGACGGGGAGAAATATTGACGAGTCAGCGGCGCGGGCACGGCGGGGGTCATGGCCTTGAAAAGCTGCGCAATGGCGGTTTGCGCGGGCGCTTCCGGCCAGTAATAGCGGATGCGGTCGGCATAGCCAAAGTGGCGTTGCAAACGCAGTTCCGCCGCACTGCCCTCGTAATGTTTGCCCCAATACGCTGGCTTGGCCAGCATCAGCGCCTCCATCACGTCGGCAAGGTCATGGCCGCTGCGGGCAGGGTCAACCCATTGCGACATCGCATCCAACGCATAAAGCGCCTGACGATAGGCAAAGGTCAGCGCCGGGCCAACTTTCAGCACCGCAAAGTGACGACCTGCGAGATCGGGGTAAACCGCGTCACGTTGGTAGTCGGTCGAATGGGCCTCAAACGCGATATGCGGAGTGCCCGACAGCGCCGCCGACAGGTAGTCGGGGGCGGTCATGTCGAAATGGTCGATATGAGTCGGGGCAAATTCCAACCCCGGTTGGACGACCAAACCCACAACGCGGGACCAGGCGTCAGTCAGCCCCTCGGCAGCAAAGGCGGCCAGGTGGCGGTCTAGCGTGTGGCGAGCGCGGTCGGGTTTGGTGGGGGCGATGGTCTGACCCGCCTCATCGGCGCGCGCACCGCCCGGAGGTGGCACTTCGGTGCCGATGACATAGGACAACGCGGCGCGGTTGGGCGCGTATTTTTCGCAGACGGCGGCAAGACTTGCGGCACGGGTGGCGCTGACATCGTCATCGACCTGCGCGGGTTCGCCCTTGCACCCTTCGGAGCAATCGAGGTGGATCTTGGTGAACCCCGCCTCGACATAGGCGCGCATCAGATCGCGCGCCTTGGCCATAGCGCTGTCGGCATCCTCGGCGCGCCAAACTTGCGGGCCAAGGTGATCACCGCCAAAGACGATCAACGCCGGGTCCACGCCCAACTGCACCGCCAAATCACGGACATGGGCGATGAAATCCGCCGGTTTCATGCCGGTGTAGCCGCCGAACTGGTTGACCTGATTGCTGGTCGCCTCAACCAATATCGCGCGGTCATGTTCCTGCGCCAACAGCAGCGAGGCTTGCAGCACATCAGGCTGCGCCGAACAGACGGAGGCCATGGCGATGGCGGTTCCGGCACGGTTTTGCGCCACGATATCGTTCACAAGGCTCATATCTCAGGCCCTTTCCAAGGTTTGCACGGCCAGAAGGGCAGCCCCCCTCCCCCCGCTGCTGTCGCCAAAGGCGGGTTTCAGGATGGCAGGGCGGCGCACCGAGGGCAACGCGATCCGATCAAGCGCCACGGCAAGCCGCGCCTCAATCCCCGGCATGTTGGACAGGCCACCGCCCAGAACGATGCAATCGGGGTCGATGTGCAACTGAATGGTGTGGATCAACTCGGCGGCAAGTTCGGCCCAGATGGCCAGAACGCGGGCATTTCCGGCATCGTCCTGATCGGCGGCCATGGCCGGACCGGCGCGGTCTTCGCCCAGAACGGCCCGTGCTAGACGAGCAAGGCCGGTGCCGGAAATCAAAGTCTCGGTGCAGCCCAGCCGCCCGCAGCCACAGGTGACAAGCGGTAGATTGTGCGCAACAACCACATGCGCGGGCAG
>CBDUEF010000567.1:0-1727 GCA_965366095.1 uncultured Cypionkella sp.
GGCTTGCGCCCGAGATGCAGCGGCGGCTGTTGCAACGGGTGATCCTGTGGATCGCGCCTGCCGACTATGCGCCGCGCGGTGCGGCGGTTGAGCGGCTGCGCTTGGCGGTTTTGGCAGGCCGTTCGGCGACCTTGGCGGGCTGCCGCTTTATGCGGGATCAGGCCGAGATGGTGGCGCTGCGCGAGATCCGGGCCGGGGCGATGGCTGTGGCGCAAGCGGAGGTCTGGGATGGGGTGTGGCGGATCGAGGGGCCAGCGGTGGAGGGCGCCGAAATTCGCGCCTTGGGCGCCGCCGGGGTGCAGCACCTGCCCGACTGGCGCGGGTTGGAATTGGCGCGGGCCGTGCTTCTGGTCAGTCCGGCGCTTTGGTTGGATCAGCGGCTTGTGGCCGCCCCTGCCGCCAAATTCGGGCCGCAATGGCATGCCAAGCGGGTTCCCGGCGCCAATCAGCTCTATCTTTGCGCTTTATCGCATTGAACCCGGTGGAGTTATCTCTATCTTAGGGATAACTGCCGCAGTCAGCGCCCTAGGGGGTGCCTCGGCGCATCAAGGAGTCTCTCGTGGGTAACGCACGAAATATCGCATTCTGGGTCGTTTTGCTGTTGTTGGTGATGGTGCTTTTCAACGTCTTCAACGGTGGAACCTCGACACAATCGTCGCGCAACGTGGCCTATTCCGAATTTGTCAGCCGGGTGGATGACGGCAATGTCGCCTCGGTCACGCTTGACGGTGAGCGGGTGAATGTGCGCGGCAAGGATGGCAGCCTGTATTCCACCATCGCCCCGCGTGATGACGGCCTGACCGAGCGGTTGTTGGCCAAAGGTGTCGAAGTGCGCGCCGAAAGCCAGCAGCAATCGGGGCTGATGTCGTTCCTGTTGCAGTTGCTGCCGTTCTTTTTGCTGATCGGCGTGTGGATTTTCTTCATGAACCGGATGCAGGGTGGCGGCAAAGGCGGGGCGATGGGCTTTGGCAAATCGCGCGCCAAGCTGTTGACCGAAAAGCAAGGCCGCGTGACCTTTGACGATGTGGCCGGCATTGATGAGGCCAAGGACGAGTTGGAAGAGATTGTGGAATTCCTGCGCAATCCGCAGAAATTCTCGCGTTTGGGCGGCAAAATCCCCAAGGGCGCGTTGTTGGTTGGCCCTCCGGGAACGGGTAAGACCCTGCTGGCGCGCGCCATTGCGGGCGAGGCGGGGGTGCCGTTCTTTACGATTTCTGGCTCGGATTTCGTCGAAATGTTCGTGGGTGTGGGCGCAAGCCGGGTGCGCGACATGTTCGAGCAGGCGAAAAAGAGTGCGCCTTGCATCGTGTTCATCGATGAGATTGATGCCGTGGGCCGGGCGCGGGGCGTGGGCATCGGCGGCGGCAATGATGAGCGTGAGCAGACGCTGAACCAGTTGCTGGTTGAGATGGACGGCTTTGATGCCAATGAGGGCGTGATCATTGTGGCCGCAACCAACCGCCCCGATGTGCTGGACCCGGCGCTGTTGCGTCCGGGCCGCTTTGACCGCCAGATTCAGGTGCCGAACCCCGATATCCGCGGCCGGGAAAAGATCCTGTCGGTGCATGCGCGCAAAACCCCGCTGGGGCCGGATGTGGATTTGCGGGTGATTGCCCGCGGCTGCCCCGGCTTTTCCGGGGCCGATCTGGCCAATCTGGTGAACGAGGCGGCCTTGATGGCCGCGCGCATCGGGCGGCAGTTCGTGACGATGGATGATTTCGAGAAGG
>CBDUEF010000568.1:0-1722 GCA_965366095.1 uncultured Cypionkella sp.
CATCATCGACCTCGTGACCATGGAAGAATGGGTCTATGAGGGCGAAGATCTGGGGGCCTCGTGGCAGCGCAAGCCGATCCGCGATTCGCTGAAAGCCGAGGCCGATGAGTGGCGTCTGAACCTGCTGGAAACAGCAGTGGGCCAGGATGACGCGGCCATGGAAGCCTATCTTGAGGGCAACGAGCCGTCGGTTGACGTGCTGCGCGGCCTGATCCGCAAAGGCACGCTGGCGATTGATTTCGTGCCGGTTATGGCTGGTTCGTCGTTCAAAAACAAAGGCGTGCAGCCTTTGCTGAACGCCGTGATCGACTATCTGCCTTCGCCTCTCGACGTGCCGCCCTATATGGGTTTTGCGCCGGGTGACGAGTCGGAAACCCGCAATATCGCGCGGTCTGCCGATGACGAGCAGCCCTTCTCGGCGCTGGCGTTCAAGATCATGAACGACCCCTTCGTTGGCTCCTTGACCTTCACCCGGATCTATTCGGGCAAATTGGCCAAGGGCGACGCGATGCTGAACGCGACCAAAGAGCGTAAAGAGCGCGTTGGCCGTATGATGATGATGCACGCCATTGATCGTGAAGAAATCGCCGAAGCATTTGCGGGCGACATCATTGCGCTTGGCGGTCTCAAAGAAACCACCACTGGCGACACGCTTTGCGATCCGGCCAAGCCCGTTGTTCTGGAAACCATGACCTTCCCGGTTCCGGTTATCGAGATCGCGGTTGAGCCGAAAACCAAGGCCGACCAGGAAAAGATGGGCATCGCTTTGGCCCGTCTGGCTGCCGAAGACCCGTCCTTCCGTGTGGAGACCGATATCGAATCGGGCCAGACCATCATGAAGGGCATGGGCGAGCTTCACCTCGACATCCTCGTTGACCGTATGCGTCGCGAGTTCAAGGTCGAGGCGAATATCGGGGCGCCGCAGGTGGCCTATCGCGAAACCATCTCGCGTGAGCATGAGATCGACTATACGCACAAGAAGCAAACCGGTGGTACCGGCCAGTTCGCGCGCGTCAAGCTGATCATCTCGCCAACCGAGCCGGGCGAAGGCTATTCGTTCGAAGCCAAGGTCGTGGGCGGTTCGGTGCCGAAGGAATATATCCCCGGCGTTGAAAAGGGCATCAAGTCGGTGATGGACTCCGGTCCGCTGGCAGGCTTCCCGGTTATCGACTTCAAGGTCCAACTGATTGACGGCGCCTATCACGACGTCGACTCTTCGGTTCTGGCCTTTGAAATCGCCGCCCGTGCTGCGATGCGCGAAGGTCTGAAAAAGGCCGGCGCGAAATTGCTGGAACCGATCATGAAAGTCGAAGTCGTCACCCCGGAAGAATACACCGGCGGCGTCATCGGCGACCTGACCTCGCGTCGGGGCATGATCAACGGGCAAGACAGCCGCGGCAACGCCAATGTCATCGCCTCGATGGTTCCGCTGGCCAATATGTTCGGCTACATCAACACGCTGCGCTCGATGACGTCTGGCCGGGCTACGTTCTCGATGGAGTTTGACCATTACGATGCGGTTCCGCAGAACATCTCGGACGAGATCCAGAAGAAATACGCTTAACCGGTGTGGCGGGGTATAGGTTTGGGTCTTGCCTGCAAAACCCAAACTGCCCGCCCTACCAATCCGTAGGGTGTGCTTGAGCGCACCGCACCTATCCAAATCAGGAGGCCATCATGGCAAAGGCAAAGTTTGAACGGAATAAACCGCACGTCAACATC
>CBDUEF010000569.1:0-1721 GCA_965366095.1 uncultured Cypionkella sp.
CCGCCCTTGCGACCCTGCGCGCGGCCACGGCAGGCGCCGATGATGGCGAGATTTTTCTGGAAAGAAAGCGCTCGGAAGCGATTGTTCTGGATGACGGACGGATCAAAACCGCTAGCTATGACGCCTCGGAAGGATTCGGTCTGCGCGCCGTGCGCGGCGAAGTGGCAGGCTACGCCCATTCCACCGAGATTTCCGAAAAAGCCCTGAGTCGCGCCGCCCAAACCGCGCGCCTTGCGGTGGGCGATGGCGGTGGCGTCATGGCCCCTGCCCCCAAAGGCACCAATGCGCGGCTTTATTCCGACGCCGATCCGATGGCAGATGCCACATTTGCCGCCAAGATCGACATCCTGAAAGAAATTGATGCCTATGCCCGCAGCCTCGATCCGCGGGTGGTGCAGGTGTCAGCCACCATCGCGGCAGGCCTGCAAGAGGTGGAGATTCTGCGCCCCGAAGGCGCGCGGCTGGCCGATATCCGCCCGATGGCGCGGATGAATGTGTCGGTGATTGTCGAGCAACACGGGCGGCGCGAACAGGGCGGCACCGGCGGCGGCGGGCGTTACGGCCTTGCGCGGCTGTTGGAGCCCGGCCACTGGCAGCCGATGCTGCGCGAGGCGCTGCGAATCGCGCTGGTGAACCTTGATGCAAGTCCCGCCCCGGCGGGGGTGATGGATGTGGTGCTTGGCCCCGGCTGGCCGGGCATTTTGCTGCATGAGGCGATTGGTCACGGGCTGGAGGGCGATTTCAACCGCAAGAAAACCTCGGCCTTTGCCGGGCTGATGGGCCAGATGATCGCGTCAAAAGGCGTCACGGTGCTGGATGACGGCACCATCCCCGACCGTCGCGGCTCGATCTCGGTGGATGATGAGGGCACGCCCTCGGCCAAGAATGTGCTGATCGAAGAGGGCCGGTTGGTCGGCCTGATGCAAGATCGCCAAAACGCGCGGCTGATGGGGGTGGCAGCCACCGGCAACGGGCGGCGCGAGAGTTTCGCCCATATCCCGATGCCCCGGATGACCAACACCTATATGCTGTCAGGTCAGGATGATCCGGCGGGCATCGTGGCCAGCCTGAAGGACGGCATCTATGCCGTGGGCTTTGGTGGCGGGCAGGTTGATATCACCAATGGCAAATTCGTGTTCTCCTGCACCGAGGCCTACCGCGTCAGGAATGGCGTGGTGGGCGAGGCGGTAAAGGGCGCCACCCTGATCGGCGATGGGGCCACGGCGCTGAAACAAATCCGCGCCATCGGCAATGATCTGGCGCTTGATCCCGGCATCGGCAATTGCGGCAAGGCCGGACAATGGGTGCCGGTGGGCGTCGGCCAGCCCACGCTGCTGATTGGCGGGTTGACGGTGGGCGGACAGGCTTTTTAGACCGTTACCCGCGCAAACGGCTCTGCTCATCCTCATCGCAAAAATATCCCACGGGGGTGCGGGGGTGTGAAACCCCCGCTTACTTGCTGTTGAACTTGCCCTTCAACGCATCGGCAAAGGCACTGTTGCCGCCAGTAGGCCCGGCGCTGCTGGGCAAGGGCTTGCCACGTGGCGGGGCGGCGGGGCGCTCGGCCGCCTTTGCCCGCGCCTCACCTGACTCGCTTTTCATCGTCAACCCGATACGCTTGCGCGCCACATCCACCTCGACCACCCGCACCTTTACCACATCCCCCGCCTTCACCACGGCATGCGGGTCTTTTACGAATGTGTCCGAGAGTTGGCTGACAT
>CBDUEF010000570.1:0-1718 GCA_965366095.1 uncultured Cypionkella sp.
GATTAAAGGAAGCCCAGGGTGTTGGACGGTCGCGGCAGGTTCTTGAATACCCTTTCAGGGCGATTTTTGCTGTTAACCGTTGCCTTTGTCATGCTTGCCGAAGTTTTGATTTTTGTGCCCTCGATCGCCCGGTTCAGGGCTGATTTCTTGATGCAGCGGCTTGAAAAGGCCCAGATTGCCTCGCTCGCGCAATTGGCGGCGGATGATATGGTCAGCCCAGAGCTTGAGCGGGAGTTGCTTGCGAATGCCGGGGTGTTCAACATCGTGCTGCGGCGTGATGAGGTGCGCCAACTGGTGCTGTCGTCGCCCATCCCCTCGCCGATTTCGGAAACCTACGATCTTCGCCAAGCGGGCCCGTGGGAATTGATCCGCGATGCTGCCAAATGCTTGATTGACGCCGATGCCGGTATCATTCGTGTTATCGGCTATCCCGTGCAACAAGCGGGGCTGCTGATCGAGATCACGATGGACGCAGCGCCGCTTCGACGCGCAATGATCGACTATGGCGCGCGCATTCTGTTCTTGTCGGCGCTGATTTCCATCGTCACGGCCTTCTTGCTGTTTTTGGCAGTTCAACGCCTTTTGGTTCTGCCGATCCGCAGAGTGGTGTTGAACATGCAAGCCTATGCGCAAGCCCCGGAAGATGCGCGTCGGGTGATTGCGCCCACTGCAAAGGTGGTAGAGCTTCGGGCGGCTGAAGAAGCTATGCAGAGTATGCAAAAGCAATTGACCGGTTCTTTGCGGCAAAAAGAGCGATTGGCGCAATTGGGGGGGGCCGTGGCCAAAATCAGCCACGATCTTCGCAACATTCTGACGACCGCACAGCTTTTCGCAGACCGGCTTGGCAGTTCGGTTGATCCGGTTGTCGCGCGGGCGGCCCCCAAATTGGTCGGGTCGATCAGCCGGGCCGTGTCGCTGTGCGAATCCACTCTGGCCTTTGGCAAGGCCGAAGAACCCCCGCCCGATTTGCGGCCGGTTGCGCTGGCTGCATTGGCCGAAGACGTGGCCGAAGGCGAAGGTTTGGCAGGCGATGGAACGGCGACCTGCCTGATCGACATTCCCGCTGATTTGATGGTGCTGGCCGATGGGGAGCAATTGTTCCGCGTGCTGGCCAACCTGATCCGCAATGCGCGTCAGGCCATCGAGGCAACGGGTCAGCCCGGAACAATCGAGATTTCAGCCAATGAAACAGACCAGGAATGGTGGATTCGTGTTGGCGATACGGGCCCCGGTCTGCCAGAAAAAGCGCGTGAGCACCTTTTCGAAGCCTTTCAGGGCGGCGCACGCAAAGGCGGTACCGGCTTGGGCTTGGCAATAGCGGCGGAACTTGTGAAGGGCCATGGCGGCAGGCTTGAACTGTCACGCAGCGATGCCGACGGGAGCGAGTTTGTAATTCACCTGCCAAGAGATGTTGCGCCAACGAAATAGAGTTCAGTGAAAACACTTTGCGTTTCTCCCTTGCAATGCCCCGAATGCACGGCTAAACGCAGCCACAATGGATCCATAGCTCAGCTGGATAGAGCATCAGACTACGAATCTGAGGGTCGGGCGTTCGAATCGCTCTGGGTCCACCATTTACCGCTGATTTCGTTGAATTTTTTGGGGCTTTCCGTCTCATACCCATCCATAACCCATCATCCTGACAACGCTTGGATTCTGAACAGCTTGGGCTTTTGCGGCTTCCGAAAACTCGATTCGCTCGCGCGCCACAGAGTGCA
>CBDUEF010000571.1:0-1718 GCA_965366095.1 uncultured Cypionkella sp.
TCAATATGGCGTTGCCAATGAACCCAGGCCGCCGCGCTCATTCGTGCTTCCCAAGGTGTAAGAAGTGGACCATCAAAATGTCTCAGTGGCTCGCCTCGGTCATCACAAAAGCGACAAGCCTACGTCGTTAAAATCTGCCCAAAAGATTGATCAAGTTGCACCTATAACCCCGATATGAAGGAAATACCGCGATGGGCGAATTCGTCATGCTTTCCACGGAAGACAAGGTTCAACTCCGTGCATATCGGTCGGCCCCGACTGGCAGGCCGAGGGGGGGTGTCGTGGTGCTGCAGGAGATCTTTGGGGTCAACCACCATATTTGCAGCACTGCCGACCGGTTCGCGGCACTCGGCTATCTCGCCATCGCTCCTGCGGTGCAAGATCGAGCGATGCCGGGCTTTGTGACGGATGATTACTCTCCGGCTGCCTTCGGGAGAGCCAGAGAATTCATCGGCGCCTTCAAACTTGATCTGGCGATGCTGGATATCAAGGCGGCAGTGGTAGAGGCGGCAAAGGGTGGCAAGGTCGGTGTTACGGGCTATTGCTTCGGCGGCATGTTGACCTGGCGCGCGGCAGCCGATGCCAGCATGGGGCTTTCTGCGGCATCGGGTTATTACGGCGGCGGCGTGCCAAACTACATTGACGTGGCCCCACAGATCCCGACCGAAATGCACTTCGGCGACCAAGATGCAGGCATTCCGGTAGAGCAGATAGAACAGCTGCGCGCACGCTACCCAAACGTGCCAATTTACCTTTACGGCGCCGACCACGGCTTTTTCAATGACGAGCGCACGCCCACATTTGATGCCGCCGCAGCAACGGTCGCCTTCGCCCGCACGGCAGAGTTTTTTGCGCGACATCTGGCCGGATGACGCGCGATCAGGCAGAGATTGAGCAGGGCAAAGCGTCGTTTGCAAACGCATGGACGGCAGCCCTTCATGCCGTCCAAGTCAGCGGGCGTGCCCCGCTGTCCGTCCGACATGCGCTGCACGCGGCGCTGTTGATCAATCAGTTTTCTGACATCGCCTTCACCCTCCGTGGGACCTTGCCGCTGCTTGATCTCGCGGCGGCGCGCGACCTGCCGACATTCCGTGCAAATTTGCGTGGCCACGAGCCGTCACTGGGCCTGGTAATGGCGCTCAGCGCGACTGGCGCAGATGGTCCGCGCCTTGAAGTCCGAGTGATGGATGTTGCACCCGAAAAATTTCCCAGCCTATCGGTCGCCGACCTCATGGTCAGCCTTTACAACAATGGTACGGTCCCGCGCCTGATGCTGGTGCAGCACGACGAATGCGAGCATCAAATGCAGCACCTTCTGCAAGCTGCAAGCCGATGGTGGAGCGGCAATTTAAGCATGTGAGTTATGAATAACCACATCATAACGCTACAAAAAATAAAGATTTGGCAAGTCAAATCACGACTACGATGTCGATCAACTATCGGTAACAATTAACCAAGGAACGTGCTGGTACGCCACCCATCGACCGGTGGCTTTAGGGAACGCCGCATCGCAGCATTTTTGGTTGCCAACCGGCAGATATGGGCCGAGAGCAACGGCATATTCTGTTCAGGCATACTCCGCGATAATCGCCCGCGTGGTCTTAACAGCCGAGGCCAATTCCGGCGTGTCTGTGTCCCTAGCCCCGTGCGGCGCGGACCATCTGCGCACCTTTTGCGAGGCCCTGCCAACTGCCCGACACCCGGCTCCAGTCGCGGTC
>CBDUEF010000572.1:0-1716 GCA_965366095.1 uncultured Cypionkella sp.
CGAAAGGCGCAATGGCCGCGGTCGGTATAGCCGGGGAAGAGCATGTCGAGATGCAAGAGCAGCAGCTCTTCCAGTGGCAGAAAACGGTTCTCGCCCGATTTGCAGGGCAAGGGCACAAAGCGGGCGATCTGCTGTGGAATCGGCAAGAGGGCCTGCAAAGTGCGGTGATCGGTTTCGCGTTCCAGTTCCAGCGCGAGGCAAAAGCCGGTGTTGGGAATAAAGGGGAAAGGGTGTGCCGGATCAATCGCCAGCGGCGAAAGCACCGGGAAAACCTCGTTCAGAAAGTGGGTTTCCAGAAATTTATGGTCGCGCGCCGACAGTTTTGAACGGGTCAGCAGGGTGATGCCTTCCCCTTCCATCTCGCGGCGCAGTTTTATGAAAACGGCCTGTTGCGCCTGCATCAGGCGGCGGGCATCGGCGTGGATCAACTCCAACTGTTCGGCAGGGGTGCGGCCGTCCTCCGACAGCATCGCATTGCCCGAGCGCTGCAGGGCGCGCAGGCCCGCCACGCGGACGGTGTAGAACTCATCCAGGTTGGTGGCCGAGATCGACACAAAGCGCAGCCGTTCCAACAGGGGAACGGCGGGGTTCGAGGCCTCTTCCACCACGCGCCAGTTGAACGCCAGCCAGGACAATTCGCGGTTGAAAAACCGCCGCGCGCCGGTGGTTTCCAGTGCGGAAAGCCGGGTCGGGGTGGGAAGCGGGGCCTTCAGAAAATCAGAATCAGGCATGATTGGGGGGCCTTACCCTTTGGAATGTAACGCTTGACGCACAGGCAATCACGTTGTGGCCCCCGGGTCCAGCAATTCGGCGGCAAGGGCGCGGGTGACGGGGCGGCCTTGGGCCAGCGCGCGGGCATCAAGCGCTGCCACCAGGTCCCGCGCGGCAGCGATTGAGCGAAACATCCGTGGGGTCAGATAGGGGATGAGGTTGGGCGGCGGAATGATCTGACGATCCGCGAAAAGTTTGGCCAACACCGCTGCAAGCAGGGCATCGTCGGGGGCTTCAAGCCGAGTCAGGGCTGCCGATTGCATCCGGCTAAGCAGATCGGGCAGGCCAAGTCCCCAATCGCGCGGCGCTGTGGCGGCGGTTAGCAGCATCCGGCCTTGGGGCAGCACAAGGTTGTGCAGGTGAAACAGTGCGGTTTCCAACGCAGGGTCGCCCGCAACCAGATGGGCATTATCGACGCATACCGCGCCAAACCGTGCAAGCTCGGACAGGTTCGTCCCGGCCAAATCGGTGCCGTTGATGCGTTCCGCCCCGGTCATAGCCGCCCAGATATGCGCCAGATGCGTCTTGCCAGCCCCCCAAGGCCCCACGATCAGCATCTTGCCGCCCGGCCAGTTGTGCCAATCGGTCAAGGCGGCCAAGGCCGCAGCATTGGCGGGCGAGGGGTGGAAATCCGTCGCCGAGAACGCTTCGGTTGCCGGCAGATCAAAGGCCAGTTGCCGGGTCATGCCACCTCGTCATCCTCGGGGATGCGCCCGGCAATGCCGCGATAAAGCAGGCTGGATTGATATTGTGCCATGGCAAAGCGCGTCAACACCCCCAGCGCCGCCGCCACTGGCACCGCCACCAACAGACCGACAAAGCCAAAGAGAGAGCCAAATACCGATAGCGCGAACATCAGCCAGCCCGGATGAAGTCCAACCGAGTCGCCCCCAAGTTTGGGCGTCAGGATATTGCCCTCGATGAACTGCCCGAAGGCGAAAATTG
>CBDUEF010000573.1:0-1709 GCA_965366095.1 uncultured Cypionkella sp.
CTGCGAGACCGATACCAGTTTCAGCGCACTCATTGCCATCGCAGCAACGGTCATCCGCCTACAGTGAACGTCAACACGCCCTAGCAGGGTGCTGAAGAAGTCTGCGAGACGGAACAGTTTCCCTTTTGCGTGGGCGGCGGCTTTCAGTGTAGGTTCCTCCGACGCAGACGGCAGGCGCGCCTGACGCCGCCTCTCATCGTCATGCCGCCAGTAACCGGGGCAGTCGGGCGAGGTTGTTGGCGGCCATGGTCATAATGAACCGGGATCTGACCCGCTCGACGCCGCGATAGACCGTCTGGGCCATGCCACCGACGGTCTTTGCCCAGCCGAAAGCCTCCTCGATCCGTTTTCGGTGCTTGATCGATAGGGCATAGCCTTCGTGCCGAGTGGTTCTGCCGTCGATTGCTGAATATCTCGATTTTTGCGCGATATGTGGGGTCACGCATGCTTGGCGCAGGTCGGCAACGAATTCGGCGGCATCGTAGCCCTTGTCGGCGCCGAGCGTCAGCCGCTGTGTCGACCCCGGGGAATGGCGGTGGACCATGTCGAGTGCCGCGCGCCGTTCAGCGTGGCCGTCCGCGTGGGTGAGATCGCCCTGCACAATCAGGCCCGAACGGTTCTCCATCAAGGCATGGCCGACGAAGCACAGCATCGCGCCGGTGCCCTGGGATTTCTTGTAGAGGCGAGCGTCCGGATCGGTGGTCGAGGCATGGGTGGCGTTGGATCGCTTCTCGCCCTTGAAGTTGACCTCGGCATTACGGTTCTGATGGCTGGTGCGGGGCATCGGATCGGTCTCGGTCGTTTCGGGGTGATCTTCGGCGGGGCTGTCGGGTCCGGGCGGGCTGCCCGGATCGTCGTCGGGCGGCGCATCTGCTGGCTTTGGCTGGAAGCTCTTCATCGAGGCCCAAGCCTTCACCAGCGTCCCATCGACCGAGAAGTGATCGTCTGACAACAGCGGTGCGACCTCGCGGTGTGCCAAGATCGCGGCCATCACCTTGCGAGACATGTCGGTCGTCAGCAGCCGGTCGCGGTTCTTGGTGAAGACGGTCGGCACCCAAACCGGATCGTCGATCCCCAGGCCCACGAACCAGCGGAAAAGAAGGTTATATTGCATCTGTTCCATCAGTTGGCGCTCGGACCGGATCGAGAAAAGGATCTGGATCAGGCTTGCCCGGATCAGCCGTTCCGGCGCAATCGAGGGGCGGCCAAAATCAGTGTAGAGCGCCTCGAACTCGGCATCCAGGCTGGCCAGCGCGTCGTTCACAACCTGCCTGATCTTGCGCAGCGGATGACGAGTAGGGATGCGCTCTTCAAGATCAACAAAGCTGAACAGCGACCCACTTGCCTCATCTGCCCCACGCATCTTCACCCTCGCCATTGCCGTGCAGAGAGTGAATCATGTTCCGCAAACCAGGTCGAGAGCCGACTATTTCAGCACCCTGTTAAGAAGGTGACGGTGTCGTTTTACTGGATCGAATGACCTGGACCCCATGATCGCGGTGTGAGCTGGCTGGTTTGGTGGTCTCTCCCGCGTCATTCTCCTTCGAGGGTTGCGCCGGATTTGCTGGTGCCGAGCCTCAAGAATGGGGGAGAGACCAATTGCAGAATATCATGTTTGTCGGGCTGGATGTCCATAAGGCGACGATTTCGGTGGCGCTTTCGCAAGGCGGTCGAGGTGGAGAAGTGCGGCACTGGGGCACGATCCCGAA
>CBDUEF010000574.1:0-1708 GCA_965366095.1 uncultured Cypionkella sp.
CCGTATAATCTGCCGCGGTCGGGAATTTGCCCCGGTGCGGTTGGGGGCTTTGGGCTCTTGTTCGTGGCGGGTCGTTGAGGCGGCGAAATTAATGACTAAATTCGTGGGCACCGATGGGGAGTTTACCGCCGATGAGATCAGCAACCAGATCCGCAATGTGATCTTGCAAGAGATGAGCCAGGCGCTGGCGAAATCGGGGATTCCGGTGCTGGATATGGCCGCCAATACCGGCGATCTGGCCAAGCTGGTGAACACGGCGATTGCACCCAAGATCAGCGATTACGGTCTGGTTTTGCCCGAGTTCTACATCGAAAACGTCAGCCTGCCTGAAGAGGTGGAAAAGGTGCTGGACAAGCGCACCTCGGTTGGGATTGCAGGCGATCTGAACAAATACATGCAGTTCAATGCCGCCGAGGGCATGACGGTGCCGGGATCGGCGATGGGTGCGGCAATGGGCGCGGGCATGGGCGCCGGTATGGGTATGAACATGGCGCAGAATATGGGGCCTTGGGGGTCTACGGGTGCCGCCTCGCCGCCACCGCCGCCACCGCCTGCGGCGGGACGGGGTTGGCATCTGGCCGACAATGGCGCGACCAAGGGGCCGTTTTCGGACGCGGACCTGGCCGCAATGATTGCCAGCGGTGCCGTGTCGCAGGGCAGTCAGGTCTGGACTGCCGGGCAGGATGGCTGGAAAGCCGCTGCTGAAACCGATCTGGCGAAAGTCTTCGCCATGACCCCACCGCCACCGCCGAAACCCTGATGCCCACCGAAGAACATCGCTGGCCCTGCGCGCAATGCGGGGCAGATTTGCGCTTTGCTCCGGGGCAATCGGAGCTGGTTTGCGATCATTGCGGCCATGTGCAGGCGATCCCAAGTGCGGCCCCAGAACGTGAAGCCAGCGCCTTTGGCGAGCATGATCTGGCGCGCGGGCTGGCCGATGATCTGCCCGGATCGGCGAGTGAGGATGTGCGCTCGACCAGCTGCCCCAATTGCGGATCAGTGGTGGAGTTTCAGGGTGCGACTCACGCCACGGAATGCCCCTATTGCGCCACGCCCGTGGTGATCGACACTGGGGCGCGCCGGCATATCAAACCGCAGGCGGTGCTGCCTTTTGTGCTGACCGAAGATAGGGCGCGGGGCGAGTTGACGCGCTGGCTGGGCAGCCTGTGGTTTGCGCCGAATGGATTGCTGGAATACACCCGCAAGGGCCGGGCCATGGCCGGAATTTATGTGCCGTTCTGGACCTTTGATGCGGGCACCACCAGCCGCTACACCGGCCAGCGCGGCGAGCATTACTATGAAACCCGCACCGTTTCGGTGATGGTCAACGGCAAGCGCGAAACGCGGCAGGAACAGGTGCAGAAAACCCGCTGGTATCCGGCCTCGGGGCAGGTGTCGCGGCGGTTTGATGATGTGCTGGTGATGGCGTCGGTGTCGATGCCGCAGCGGTTGGGGGCCGAGTTGACGCCCTGGGATCTGACGGCAATGCAGCCTTATAACCCTGATTTTCTGGCCGGATTTCAGGCCGAAGGCTATACGGTGACGCTGGCCGAAGGGTCCACGGCATCGAAAGAGATCATGGCTGGGGTAATTGCGCAGGATATCCGCCGCGATATCGGCGGCGATGAGCAGAGGATCGACAGCGTCACCACTCGCTATTCGGATGAGACGTTCAAGCATATCCTGCTGCCGGTCTGGACGGCCGCCT
>CBDUEF010000575.1:0-1705 GCA_965366095.1 uncultured Cypionkella sp.
AGTAGGACGCGACGGGCAGCCTCAAGGTAGCTGCTTGACATTCAAATATTCCCTGTAGGTTCAGCACACTATGTTCAATAGAACTGCGCCGCGGTCAACTGTAGCGCTGCAGCTAGATCAGCGTTCGCGTCGGATGACGGCGAGTCGGCTCGGAACGTGTCAACGACTTTGAGACCGCAGGTTTTTGAGTTTAGGCTTGGGCTGGCTCCGTTTTTTTGGGTGGGTTGATCCAGACAGCAATCGGGATTTGGGGTGGTTTGGGACGCTGGCGGACGAATCTCTCTGGGGTGCTGAGAAAAGCGGCGTCGAGCGCTGTCTGGCGGGCAGCGTGGATTGCGTCGGCCTGCCCGAAGTGGATCTGGTCGGGCGTCATCAGGCCGATGCCTGCGTGATGATGGTCCTCGTTATACCAAGCAAAAAAGCGGCGGCAGAACGTGCGGGCCTCGTCGATGGTTTGGAAACGTTTGGGGAACTCCGGCTGGTATTTCAGGGTCTTGAAGTGGGCCTCTGAGAAGGGGTTGTCGTTCGACGTGTGCGGCCTGCTGTGCGATTTGAGCACGCCAAGATCGGCAAGCATCAGAGCCGTCGCTTTTGCTTTCATAGGGCCACCGCGATCGGCATGCAGCGTCAGCTGGTCGGGCGGGACGGCATGTTTTGCCATGGCGTCTTTGAAGAGTGCTTTGAATTGAATGGCACTTTCGGCATGTTCGATACGCCACCCAACGACGCGGCGGCTGAAGATGTCGAGGATGACATAGAGATAGAAGTAGGACCATTTCACCGGTCCCATCAGTTTGGTGATGTCCCAAGACCACACTTGATTTGGCCCTTCGGCCAGCAGTTCCGGCTTTTGATAGACCGGGTGGCGGCGCTGGCGGCGGCGCTCCGCAACCTCACCATGGGCGGCAAGGATGCGATACATTGTGCGGATCGAGCAGAGATAGACGCCTTCATCGAGCAAGGTGGCATAGACTTCGGTCGGGGTCTGGTCGGCGAAGCGGGCAGTGCGCAGATGGAAAAGTACCTGATCCCGTTCATATTCCGGCAAGGCGCGTGCGACAGATGGTCGAGGTTTTATCGCGCGTTGCGGGGTGGTCAGGGCTCTGCGATGCCGATGCACAGACGCCCGCGACAACTCCAGGGCCGCGCAGACCGCCATCGTCAGACCGCTGGTCGGCGACAAAGCCACAACGGCGGCCATCACGACTTGCCGCTGCTGCCGGATGCTTGGTCCATCTCGTCCAGAAGCGCCGCCACTTTTTTTTGGATGGCGATGATCGCCTCCGCCTGATCGAGGCGGCGGCGCAGGGCGGCGTTCTCTCGATTGGCCTTCGCCAGTTCGGCCTGCAAAGGGTTCACCGCGGTCTTTTCGGGACCGCGCGTTCGGGGCTGAAGTGCGCCCAGAGTGCCTGCCTCACGCTGACCCCGCCAATCGCTCAAGGCCGAGGAATACAGGCCCTCACGCCGCAGAATGGCTGAAATACCGCCCGTTTCAACGGCGCGGTCGGTCTCTGCCAGGATCTGCAGCTTGTATTTTGCCGAGAAATTGCGCCGCTTAGGCACCGCAGTGAATTCGGCTGAAGCAACTTTGGCCGCAGACACAACACGGGCAGCGGGCGCCGGCAGAGCAACTTCCTCAGGCGCGGCAGACAAGGGCGTGGGCAGACGTTCGGGCATTACCATCAGATCGTTCTCCTGCGCCCTC
>CBDUEF010000576.1:0-1704 GCA_965366095.1 uncultured Cypionkella sp.
TGATCTGGGGGTTGTGGCCGGGTTTTGCGAGGATGTGATCGTGCTTTACGGCGGGCAGGTGATGGAGCAATCCCCCGTCGATCCGCTTTATGCCACCCCCTCGCATCCCTATACCCGTGGCCTCTTGCGCGCCATTCCCCGCGTCGATCAGGTGGGATCTGAACTGCTGTCGATCCCCGGCTCGCCCCCCAACATGACCCGCGCGCCCAAGGGCTGCCCGTTCGAGCCCCGCTGCGATATCCGCCTGCCCGAGTGTAAAACCCGGCTTGATCCTTTGACCGAATTTGCGCCCAACAGAAAACGCGCCTGCAACGTCCCCCTAAAGGATATGCCATGACCCCGCTTTTGGATGTGCGCGACCTGCGCGTCAGCTTCAATATCCGCCGTGAGGGCGATATGCCCTGGACGCCGCCGCGCCTGCTGCATGCGGTGGGCGGGGTGAACTTCACCCTGAACCCCGGCGAAACCCTTGGGATCGTGGGCGAATCGGGTTGCGGCAAATCCACCCTTGCCCGCGCCTTGATCCAGATGGTTCCCGCTACCGGCCGGGTGATCTGGCAAGACGGCACCGATCTGCTTGGCCTCAGCCGCAATCAAATGCTGAAATACCGCGCCGATATCCAGATGGTGTTTCAAGACCCGCTGGCCAGCCTCAACCCGCGCATGACTGTGGGCCAGATCATTGCCGAGCCGCTGACCACCCATCACAAGGGCTTGCCCAGCGCCGAGGTCAAGGCGCGCGTGCAATTGGCGATGGACCGCGTCGGCCTGTTGCCCAACCAGATCAACCGCTATCCGCATGAGTTTTCCGGTGGCCAATGTCAGCGCATCGGCATCGCCCGCGCGCTGATTGTGGAACCAAAACTGCTGATCTGTGACGAGCCGGTCTCGGCGCTGGATGTGTCTATCCAGGCGCAGGTGATCAACCTTCTGGTCGAGTTGCGCCGCGAATTGGGCCTTGCGATGATCTTCATCGCGCATGATCTTTCGGTGGTCAAACATATCTCGGATCGGGTGATGGTGCTGTATCTGGGGCGCACGATGGAGCTGGCCCCCAGTGCCGAACTTTTCAACGCCAGCCTGCATCCCTATACCCAAGCGCTGCTGTCGGCGGTGCCGATCCCCGATCCCACCGCCCAGCGCGGCCGCCGGGTGATCGAGCTTGCGGGCGATTTGCCCTCGCCGATGAGCCCACCTTCGGGCTGCGTGTTCCGCACCCGCTGCCCGCGCGCCGATGCGATTTGCGCGGACAAGGTTCCGGCGCTGCTGGGCAATGCCCATCAAACCGCCTGCCACCATCCGGGGCCGATGCTGATGGAGAGGGAAAAGGTGAGAGGCTGACAACGACCCAAGCGGGGCTCGTTACGGCTGCTTCCTTCCGGACCTGACCGGGTTGGCGAGGCGCTTACCCGCGCCAACCTCTCACCGCCCGATATAGGCGCAGCGATTGAGATTCGCAAGCCGGGGCTGACATCCTATCTTAAAACCCCTAGCCTGTCGCAAAGCCGCTGGCATGACCCAACGACGGAGGCACAAAATGCCCGAATTGACGAAAATCACCTGGCCCGACAATGGCACCCCTGCCCTGCCGCCCGCCCTGTCGGGGGCCGAGTTGCAGCGCCGCTTGGCCTCATTCCGCCGCGCCGGATCGGCCTATGATGCGCTGGTGGTCTACGGCGACCGCGAACATGCCGCCAATATCCA
>CBDUEF010000577.1:0-1704 GCA_965366095.1 uncultured Cypionkella sp.
TCATAACTTTAACTCATTGATATATAACAATTCAAACCTTGTCGCACAGGTGGCGGCTAACCCGAGATCAGCGCCTTGACCTGCGCCACAAAATGCTCGCCGCGCTTTTCAAAATTCGGATACTGATCAAATGAGGCCGCCGCCGGAGCCAGCAAAACCACCTCCCCCGCCTCGGCCTCCTCAGCCGCCCGGCTCACCGCCCGCTCCATCGTCTCACAAATCTCATGCGGCACGGCAGCCAATTCCAACGCAAAATCCCGCGCCGAATGCCCGATGAGATAGGCCTTGCTGACCGATCCCACGAAAGGCAACAGCCCCGCAATCCCGCCATCCTTGCCCAATCCCCCGGCAATCCAGCGGATCTTTCCAAAAGCCTGCAAGGCCTTGGCCGCCGAGTCCACATTGGTGGCCTTGCTGTCATTGACAAACCGCACCCCACCCCTCTCGCCCACCATCTGGCTGCGATGCGGCAGGCCCGCAAAGGAATGAAACGCCCCCTCGATCAGCTTGGGCGCGATCCCCAAACTGCGGCAGGCCGCATAGGCCGCGCAGGCATTTTGATGATTATGCGCGCCGGGCAGCCCCGCCACCTCGCGCAGATCAAACGAGGCCACCTGCTTGCCCCGCCGCCATTCCGAAAGAAACCCCTTGCGGGCAAACACCGCCCAGCTGAATCCCTCCAGCTTTTGGCCCGAAGAAATCCGGATCACCCGATCATCGGCAGCGCCTTCCGACATCTGGTTGGCCAGATACTGCCCCTCGGCCTCATCCACCCCCACCACGGCACGGTCCGGCCCACCCTCGGCAATGAGCCGCCGCTTGGCGGCAAAATACCCCCCCATTCCGCCATGCCGGTCCAGATGGTCAGGGCTGAGGTTGGTAAAGACCGCGATGTCGGGGGTGAGCGAGCGGGCGAGGTCGGTTTGATAGGAGGACAGCTCCAGCACCACCACCTCGCCATCCTGTGCCGGCTCGATATCCAGCACCCCACGGCCGATATTTCCGGCCATCTGGGTCGGGCGGCCTGCCACCTCCAGAATGTGATGGATCAGCGCCGTTGTGGTCGATTTCCCGTTTGATCCGGTGATGCAAACCACGCGGGGCGGGGTCTCGAAGGCGTCCCAATCGGCGCTGGCAAAGCTACGAAAAAACAGGCCGATGTCGTTATCAACGGGGATGCCTGCCGCCATCGCGCGGGCGATCAGCTTGTGCGGGGTCGGGTAAAGATGGGGAATGCCGGGTGAGGTGATCAGCGCCGCCACGCCGTCAAAGGCGGCGCTTCGGGTCAGGTCGGTGCAGGTGAATCCCTCGGCTTCGGCCTTGGCGCGGGCCTCGGGGCTGTCGTCCCAGAGCAGGGGTTCGGCCCCTCCGGCCAGCAGCGCGCGGGCGGTGGCGAGACCGGATCGGCCCAATCCAAGAACGGCGACTTTGGCGCCCGCATAGCCTTTGACGGGAATCATACCCTGCCCCTTTGATAATCGGCCCACAGGATGCACCGGGCCGGGCCAAGGCGGCAAGAGGAGGCGCACATCCGTGCGACATTTTTGGATGTGTTATTTTTCAATAGGTTAACCGATCCAATTAGCGGTTTGTTAAGGTTTGGAGCCGTGTTGCTGATTTCAAGCGCGGGCCAATCCGGCTTTGCGCCACAGGCGGGCCCAGGATCTTGACCCAACTTGCAAGGGATCTGCCCCCGGCAGAATG
>CBDUEF010000578.1:0-1700 GCA_965366095.1 uncultured Cypionkella sp.
TGCTGTTTGCCGGAGTGGCCGCTTTTGATGGCGGCATGGGGCTTGCCCCTGCAGCACTTTACATTGCCCTGAACTCGATCGAGGGCCAATTCGTCACCCCGTCACTTTTGGGGCGAACGATGGCGGTGAATCCATTGCTTGTCTTTTTGTCCATAGTATTTGGACTTTGGCTATGGGGTGCAATTGGTGGCATCGTTGCGATTCCAATTCTTTTGTGGATGCTCGTCCTTTCGGACGAACTGACCGCCCCGTCCCTGCCAAATTGAGACGCTGGGCCGTTTTCATCCATTTGATATGGCTCTTGATAGTGCGCTTCGACCTCTCATGCCAACCGATGTTGACGGCCCACAGCGTGGGGTAGAAGACCAACCCGGAATGACCTGCCCCCGTTTGTCCCGCGTTCCTATCGAGAGTCCGTCCTTGGGTTGCTCTGCTCTCCTTCCTTGGACGGCCGGATGCTGGAATTTTCCGGCTTGGTCACGGTGACGGGCTGGCTGCGCCACCGGGATAGTGCATTGCGATCGGGACGTTGTATCCCATCGTGCTATGGGGTCGGTCTTCATTGTAGTGTCTACCATTGCCCGCTAGGCGATTGCCTTCAATCGCCGTAAGGGGCCAAGTCTCCAACTTTTAGTGCGTCGGCAAGGCTGATGAACCAATGGGCGTGCAGGCACTCCGAACGCAGCTTGGTGTTGAACGTGAGGAGGGGTCAGAAAACAGTCTGGGAGACTGTTTTCCCCGACGCAAGATGAGGCCGTAGCTGCTGACCTGCCACTGATCTTTCATCCGGCCGTGACCGGAGTCCTTGCTTGGTTTGCGTCATTCTGCGCGGGTTGAGCGCTCGCCCGCTGCGCAGAGCTTTCATCCGGCGCAGCGGGGTGGGTGGTTGCGGTGATCAGGTGCAGCGCGAAGTCGGCTGGTGTTTGGTAACCGAGTACTGAATGCGGGCGCTGTGTGTTGTAGTCGGTCACCCAGTCCGCAATGACGGCACGGGCATGAACCGGGCTGCGGAACATGGTTTCGTTCAAAAGCGCGTCGCGCATCCTGTCATTGAACGACTCGACGAAGCCATTCTGCATCGACTTGCCGGGCGCGATCTAGATGTCGCGTCCCGCATGATAGCGCGGTGATTTAACGAAGAGGTGCGAGTGCGATTTGTGCCAATCCTTCATCGCCTGCATTGGCGGTCTGCTCCTCAAAGCTGCTTGCGGCAACGGGGTGTTGTAGAGGTGGACATAGCGCATCAGGGTTTGCTCCAGATCAAGGGCACTGTCGAAGCGGTTGGTTTTCAGCATGTCGCTGATGCGGCCGTTGAAGCGTTCGACCATGCCATTGGTTTGGGGCGACTTGGGCGGTGTTCGATGCCCAACTCGGCGCAGAGCAGGTCGAACTCGTGCGCCCCGGACGGGGCCCTTGCGCGGGAGGCGAAGAGCCGGTTGGTGAACTCTTTTCCGTTGTCAGTCAATATCTTGGCGATCCGTATGGGGCAGGCCCGGTGCAAATTGCGCAAGAACCTACGGGCGTTGGCGGCGGTTTTGGCAGGCAGGATGCGCACGAAAACCCGCCTTGTGGCGCGGTCGATGGCCGCAAAGAGATAGCGGCGCGTGGTCTCATCCGCCATTCGTTGCCCGTCAGGTGAATGCCTTCATTCACCGAGAGGGTGCGGCAAGTATTTCACGTCGACATGCAGGAAGCCGGGC
>CBDUEF010000579.1:0-1697 GCA_965366095.1 uncultured Cypionkella sp.
CCATTAGCCTGTCGGGGGACACAGGATAGCCGATGGCGTTCAGGCTTGGCCCAAAAGGCGCATCGGGATTGCCGGGGGCAGCGGGCCAGATCGAGAGGCCTGCGCGGGCCAGTCTGCGCCAGTCAAAACGCGGGCCGGGGTCGGATTTGCGACCGGGCGCCATGTCGGAATGGGCGATCACGCCTTGGGGGCCGATCGCCCAGCGCCGCATGATAGCGGTGAGAAGCTGCTCCAGCGCCGCCATCTGCCGCTCGGGGAAGGGCTGCGCGCCGCTGTTGGCCAGCTCGATGCCAATCGAGCGCGAGTTGATGTCGGTTTGCCCTTGCCACTCCCCTGCCCCAGCGTGCCAGGCGCGCATCTCTTCGGGAACCAGGGACGCAATCTCCCCGGTTTCCGAGATCAGCCAATGGGCCGAGACTTCATAAGCCGGGTCGCACAAGCGCGCGCGGGCCTCGGCGCAGTTTGCCATGGCGGTATAGTGCAGCACGATCAGGCTGGGCTGCAGCCCATCGCGCCTTGGCCCGAAATTGGGCGAAGGGTGGCTGATCACTTGCGCGCGATGCGAAACGGTGTCGGGTCCCAATCACAGGCGAATCCGTCACCATCGACGTCAAGACCTTGACGGTCTTTTTCCGGCCCGCCATTGGCAAGAAACGCCTCTTGCGCCAGATCGGGCGAAGCATATTTCGCGCAGGCACGGGCCTGACTGCTCAGGCTGAGCTTTGAGCGTTTGTACATCTGCGTTCCGACCGGATGCGAGGTGCTGAGGGCGAAGGCCACAATGTTCGGCCCGGTGTTGCCGGGGCGTGACGGCACGGCGGTTGGCTGATCAACCTGATATTGCGCGCGGTTGCGCTCGATCCTTGCCTTGTCGCTTTCAATGGTTTCACGCTGCTTCACGGCCTGAAAATCCTGTTCATCCGACACACCGGCCTCACCGGCGGGCTGCATTTCCGAGGTGGTTTCCTGAATGCCAGCGGGGGCATTGCCGCGCGGGCGCGCTCCTTCGGTAGGCGGTGTATAGGTGGTGGGCGGCGTAAAGGTGGTGGGTGGGGAATAGGGCGTCTGTGCGACTGAAGGGGCAATGCCATCAGCCTTGTCGATCGCTGCGGCGGCGCTTTCGGTTGAGAACGGCGACAGCGGGGCGGCGACAGGCGCAGGCGCACTGCTTGCGGCTTCGCGGCCCCGCAAATAGGTATTATAGTCCTGAAATCCAACGCCCGCCCCTGAATCGGGAACGGTCGGCGCGCAAGCGGCCAGCCCAAGGGCGGCCACAACAATCACATGCACACGCATTCTTCTGCCTCGGCGAGTTTCTTCTGAACCGGGGGATTACCACCATTTTTGCGGCTTGGCTACAAAGCCCGCAGCCTGTTCCAGCGCATAGGCACAATTAAGCAAATCGCCCTCTTCCCATGGCCGCCCGATTAGTTGCAGGCCCAAGGGCAGGCCCTTGGAGTCCAGCCCGACCGGCACCGAGATACCCGGCAGGCCCGCAAGGTTCACGGTGACGGTGAAGACGTCGTTAAGATACATCTCGACCGGATCGGCGTTTTCCATCTCGCCCAAACCAAAGGCGCTGGACGGCGTGGCGGGGGTGAGGATCGCATCGATTCCGGCGGCGAAGGCCTGTTCGAAATCGCGTTTGATCAGGGCGCGGACCTTGCGGGCGCGGTTGTAATAGGCGTCATAAAACC
>CBDUEF010000580.1:0-1695 GCA_965366095.1 uncultured Cypionkella sp.
GCAATCGTATAGGGCCGCGTCTCGCCGCCGACCGGCATCACCGGCAGCACGATGGCCGACCAATTGATCGCGCCATGCAGCAGGATCGCTGGCAGCACGCTGAAGCGTGTGTTGACGGACAACCGGGCAAAGACAATTGAGAGTGCAATGTTGCTGGCCATGAACAGCCCCATCGGCAGATTGGCCTGCGCCATGCCTGCCATGTAGAACAATGGCAGATGCCAGAAGGCCCAGACGCAGCCCACCACGATGGCCGCCCACCGCCATCCGATCGGTTCGGACAGCGCTGGCAGGGCATAGCCGCGCCAGCCAAACTCTTCTCCCAAAGGCCCGCCAAGCAGGGTGATCTGGATGAAAACCAAAATCGCCGTCAGGGTGTTGCCCTGCAGCGACGAAGGTGGGAGGACACCGCCAAGCCCCGCGTGGATGCCAAGCGCCGCAAGGATGAGCAACGGCGGCACGAGGAGAGCCAGCGCATACCACGCCCAACCGACCCGCAAGCGCAGGCTACGCCTGAGCCAGCGTCCGAACCCCGCCTTGCCCTCAAAGATCAGCACGGTGACCACGGCCGCCAGAGATGGCCCAAAGGCCGAAGCTAGGAGCAGCGTCGCGCCCAGCCCAGTCAGCCCCAGCCCCTGAAATGTGACAATGGCCCATAGCCCCCAGGTCCAGCCGAAGGTGAGCGCAAAGAACGTGAGAAGTGCGCTTCTCGGGGTCTTCGACATGCTCATTGCTCCTTATCAGAAAGGCGGACTGCGTGATGCAGCACGTCTTGCACCAGAATGTCGCGCGCCCGCTGTGGTTCTTCGAACACCGGACTGTGGGCTGAATTCTCGAAGGTATAGAACCCCTTCACCGGCGCACTGATCCGGTCGAAAAAAGCGCGGGACAGGTCGTGGTTCGCTGTCAGATCATGACGCCCGCTGAAGAAATATACCGGCAGATCGAGGTGATCGATCTGGGCGGTCAAATCGGTGTTCAGAAATTCATCCCACAGATAACGCCGAGAAAACCCAAGGCCACGCCAGATGCCAATCTTTTCGCGCAAGGTGTAGGCGCGACAGAACCAGACCGGCAGGAATACACCGGTGATCACCGAACGCATGTCTCGCGTGGTGCCCACGCCCAGCCCATGCATCGCCTTATCGCGCAGGCGCAGCCACGTGTCGGACAGACCGCCTTTGATGCTGACCGGTGCCGCCTCAAGCTTGCGGACCATGCCGGTATCGCCCTGCGCCTGATACGCCGCGATCAGCGCTGTATGCGCCGCCACTTCCGATTGAAGCTGGTAGGACACCTGACCCATGCCGATATAGGCGTGGTAAAGTTCGGGCGCAGTCGCGGCTACCTGAATACCCAGATAGCTGCCCCAAGAATGGCCGAGCAAGTAAATCTTGTCCTTGCCAAAGCGATCCCGCAGATACTGCGTCACGGTAATGGTGTCGGCGATCATCTGCGCGACCGTCATCGTATCCGGCGCAATATCGGGGTTCCACGACATCCCCGCCCCGCGTTGTTCCCACCAAACCACGGTGAAATCGCGCGACAGGCCCGTCGGATGGGTGGTTTCCAGAAAGAACTCTGGCATGCCCGGCCCGCCATGCAGGAACAACAGAACCGGGTTCACCGGATCGGCGCTCTGGATGAACATGCCTTGTTGCACGCCGCCAATGTCCATCGTCACCCGCTCCGAGA
>CBDUEF010000581.1:0-1683 GCA_965366095.1 uncultured Cypionkella sp.
CTCATGGCCTGTGCAGGGGTAGATCGCCGTATCCTTTACGGCGCGAATCTGCCGATGCTGATCAAGCTCGCCAAATCGCGTGATTTGCCGGTGGCCGAGGCCGTTTCGGCGGCGCTCGAAGCGGGACGAAAATATATAAATTCGCTCGACCTTGGGGCAGGGGCCTGATTTATGACGGAAATTCGGCTGCTGATCAAAAATGAAAAGGGCCTGCACGCTCGGGCTTCGGCCAAGTTCGTAGAAGTTGTGGAATCATTCGATGCCGCCGCTTTGGTGACAAAGGATGACATGAGTGTGTCGGGTGACAGCATCATGGGGCTTTTGATGTTGGCAGCCTCTCGCGGAACCAGTATTGATGTAGTGACCAGTGGCACTCAGGCGGATGCGCTTGCCGAAGCGCTGACGGCGTTGGTGGCTGATCTTTTCGGCGAAGGCTATTGAACACAAGCTTTGGAAAGGCCAAGACTTCGTGACAGAACTGCCTGACACCCAGCGGCCAGTGGTTTCCCAGATGGGAGACCATCCCGATCATGTCTATGACATGCGCCGCCTGTCCTATGCTGGCACCTTTTCAAATCCCTTCAAGGCGGGCACCATTCGTTTTATCGAATGGACCACGGCGAAAATCACTTTGCTGCGGCTGATCCGGGATTTTGAACGGTCCGGGGCTCCTTTTGGCTCGCCATTCTGGCCCAAGGCGATCAAGCAGATGGGGATCAGGATTGATACCCCTCCTGACGAAATCGCCAATATTCCGGCAACCGGCCCGGTGGTAGTGGTCTCAAACCATCCGCATGGCTTGGTCGATGGGATGATTCTGGCGGAAATGGTCAATCGGGTGCGTTCCGATTTCCGGATTCTGACGCGGTCTTTGTTGACGGGTATTCCCGAAGTGGAAGAGTTCATGATCCCGGTGCCGTTTCCGCATGAGGAAAACGCGCGGGAATTGGGGCTGAAGATGCGCAATGACACCATGGCGCATCTCAAGGCCGGGGGGGTGATTATCCTCTTTCCAGCGGGCAAAGTGGCGATGTCGGAAACCTATTTCGGCCCGGCAATCGAGGCGGAATGGAATCTGTTCACCCATAAGATGATCCATAAATCCGGGGCAACCATTTTGCCGGTGCATTTCACCGGGCAGAACTCACGCAGTTTTCTGATTGCCAACAAGCTGTCGGACACGCTGCGGCAGGGGTTGCTGCTCTATGAGATCAAGCGCGCGCTGTTCAAACCGCAACGCCCCCATATTGGCGCGCCGATCACGGCCGATGTGCTGGATAAATGGGAGGGAAACCCGCGCGGCTTCCTTGCCTGGCTGCGCCAGCATACGCTGGATTTGGGTAAGCGTTAGCGGGTCGGAACCGGGATTTCGCCGCGATAGTCGTAGAATCCGCGCTGGGTCTTGCGGCCCAGCCAACCCGCCTCGACATATTTGGTCAGCAAGGGGCAAGGGCGGTATTTGGTATCGGCCAGCCCCTCATGCAGCACGTTCATGATGGCAAGGCAGGTGTCCAGCCCGATGAAATCGGCCAGTTCCAGCGGCCCCATCGGATGATTTGCCCCCAATTTAAGCGATTGATCAATGGATTTGACGGAACCGACGCCCTCATAAAGCGTATAAACCGCCTCGTTGATCATCGGCATCAGGATACGATTGACGATAAAGGCCGGAAAATCCTCGGC
>CBDUEF010000582.1:0-1677 GCA_965366095.1 uncultured Cypionkella sp.
CGCAAAGTTTTCGATGCGCATGATGAAAACAGGTGAGGTTAAAGCAATGAAAGTATTGACCTTTAATCAAGCGCCACTCCCGGTCCGTTTCGCGCCGTATCGTTCGCGATCAACAGAGCAAGGTGCCCTTGCACTGTGGCTGGACCGGCAGCGGCAACGCCTGCATCTCTCACGGCTCGAGTTGCGTATGTTGGATGATATAGGAGTGAGCCCCATCGCGGCAGACAGCGAGGCTCAGCGATGGGACTGAGCCGCCAAAACCCCAAAGAGGAGCCCCGAAATGCTTGAATGGTCCACTGCCGGCCCTGCTGTCGGTGCAGCGTTTCTGGCCTCGATTGTCGAGGTGGTCGAGGCTTTCACGATCGTGCTCGTCGTCGCGACCCTGCGCGGCTGGAAGCCCGCAGTATTGGGCACGGGTGCCGCACTTGCCGTGCTGGCTGCGGTCGTTGTGATCCTCGGTCCCCTGCTGAACCGGGTGCCGCTAAATCTGCTGCAACTGGTGATTGGCGTGCTGTTGCTGCTGTTCGGTATCGGCTGGCTACGCAAGGCGGCACTGCGGGCGGGCGGCGTCATTCCGTTGCACGACGAGGATGCGATTTTTGCAAGGGAAACGGCGGATCTGAGCGCCGAAGTTCAGCGCAGGCAAACATCGCAAAATTGGATCGCGGGGATCACCGCATTCAAGGCAGTGCTCCTTGAAGGTCTGGAGGTCGTATTTATCGTGATCGCCGTCGGCGCAGGGCGCGGGCTGCTTTGGCCCGCCAGTATGGGTGCGCTGGCGGCTTGCATATTGGTCCTCGTGATCGGAGCCATCGCTCATCGCCCACTGGCGCGCGTTCCCGAAAACACGCTCAAATTCGGGGTAGGAGTGATGCTCTCGGCGTTCGGGGTTTTCTGGACCGGCGAAGGCTTGGGCGTGGATTGGCCTGGCCATGACCTTGCCCTATTTGTTTTCGCGGCAGTGTTCCTTGCCGCAGGTCTCATGGCTGCCCGCATGGTGCGAACCCCGATCAAAGGAGTTGCGTCATGAACATCCTAAAAGAAGTCCTGTCCGAACTGTTCAGCATGTTTGTTGCCGATGCGCGGCTGACGGCTGCCATTCTGGTGATTGTCGCCGTTGCCGCGTTGCTGATCAACGCAACCAGTCTGCCAAGTCTTTCGGGGGGCGTGATCTTGCTTGTGGGCTGTGTCATCGTCCTTTTTCTAAGCGTCAGACGGGAAGCCGCCCGACGTGCAACACATTCGCCTGAAAGCTAAAACCATGACCTTCATTCCACCTGCACTTATGCCCATCCTGCTGTTGATCGGGTCGAATGTCTTCATGACCTTCGCTTGGTATGGTCATCTGAAATATACCAACCGATCTTTGTTGTTGGTCATCATCGTCAGCTGGTCGATTGCCTTCTTTGAATATTGCCTAGCCGTTCCGGCCAACCGTATCGGACACACGGTCTATTCCACTGCCGAACTCAAAGTCATGCAGGAGGTCATTACGCTGTGTGTGTTCGCGGGGTTCTCGGTGCTGTATCTTGGCGAGCGTCTCACGATCAATCATGCGGTTGGCTTCGCCTTGATCTGTGCCGGTGCGTTCTTCGTGTTCAAAGCCCCTATCCCAAGCTAGGGCCCATAAAACATGCCGCAAAGCACGCTATTTCGTCGACTCCGTGGCTGGGCCCG
>CBDUEF010000583.1:0-1674 GCA_965366095.1 uncultured Cypionkella sp.
GCAGCAGCATTTTGGCGGGCAGATCGGCGATGGCGGCTGGCATGCGGATCATCGCGCGGCGGATCACATCGGCAGCGGTGCCTTGGATCGGGGCGTTGATCGCGGCACGTTTGGCAAAGCCTGCGCCGGGGCCTTTGGCGTTGATTTCGGGCGTGTGGATTTTGCGGCCGAACAGGGTTTGCACATAGCCATTCTTTTGCGCAAAGCCGATGGTGGCGGCCATATATTCCTTGATGCCCGGGAAGCGCTCGAAGTAGCGGTCGATGAAGCCTTGGGCCTCGGCGCGCGGGATGCGCAAATTGCGGGCAAGGCCAAAGCCGGAGATGCCATAGATCACCCCGAAATTGATCGCCTTGGCGCGGCGACGGATGTCGGGGGTCATTTCGGCAAGGGGGACGTTAAACATCTCGGAGGCGGTCATCGCATGGATGTCGATGCCGTCCTTGAACGCCTGTTGCAGCGAGGGGATATCGGCGACATGGGCGAGGATGCGCAACTCAATCTGGGAATAATCCAGCGATACCAGAGTCTTGCCTTTGGGGGCCACGAAAGCCTCACGGATGCGGCGGCCTTCTTCGGTGCGGACGGGGATGTTTTGCAGGTTGGGATCGGTGGAGGACAGGCGGCCCGTGACCGCACCTGTGATCGAATAGCTGGTATGCACGCGGCCGGTTTCGGGGTTGATATGGTCTTGCAGCGCATCGGTATAGGTGGATTTCAGCTTGGCCAACTGCCGCCAATCCAGCACGAGGCCGGGCAGAGCGTGTTCGGTGGCAAGGTCTTCCAGAATATCGGCACCGGTCGCATAGGCGCCGGTTTTGCCCTTTTCGCCACCAGCAAGGCCCAGCTTGTCGAACAAAATCTCACCGAGTTGTTTGGGTGAGCCGACGTTGAACGGCTGGCCCGCCTGCTCCTGAATTTCTGCCTCTAGCCCCGCCATCTTCTGCGCAAAAGCGTTGGACATGCGCGAAAGCGTATCCCGATCGACCTGCACGCCCGCCATTTCCATTTCGGCCAGCACGGTGACCAAGGGGCGCTCCAGCGTTTCATAGACCGTTGTGACTCGGGCCTTGTGCAGCCCAGGTTTGAACAATTCCCACAGGCGCAGGGTAACATCGGCATCTTCAGCGGCGTATTTCACCGCATCCTCAATGCCCACGCGGTCGAAAGTGATCTGCGATTTACCCGAACCCAGCAGAGATTTGATCGGGATCGGTTGATGCCCAAGGTATTTTTCCGACAGCGCGTCCATGCCGTGATTGTTCAGCCCCGCCTGCATCGCCGAGGACATCAGCATGGTGTCATCGAAAGGCCCGATCTTCACCCCGTGTCGGGCGAAGATTTTCCAATCGTATTTCATATTCTGGCCGATTTTCAGAATAGAGGCATCCTGAAGCATCGGTTTCAGCGCGGCCAGCGCAGTTTCCAGCGGCATCTGGCCCTCGACCAGTTCAGTGCTGCCAAAGAGATCGCCGCCGCCCTGTTTGTGGCCCAAAGGAATATAGGCGGCCACGCCTGCATCGACGCAAAGCGAGATGCCGACCAGTTCCGCCCGCATCTCATCCAGGCTGGTGGTTTCGGTATCGACGGCCACGTAACCACGCTCGGTGATGCGGGAAAGCCAGCGGCTCAGCGCGGCCTCATCGCGGATACATTCGTATTTTGAGGCGTCAA
>CBDUEF010000584.1:0-1672 GCA_965366095.1 uncultured Cypionkella sp.
GACGATGTTTCCGACAAAATGTAGTGTCCAAGAATTACAACTGTCGCGCCGATATTAAACATTTAACGACCGGCCCCATCGGTGACATTCCGCTGCACAGGCAGGGGAGGCCAGCTTTGTGAACCAGAACAAACCCGGCAGGCGTTCTGTGCCGGATTGCAGTACCTCTCGGATAAGTGGTTGGTTCAGGCTGAAAAGCCGACAGGGTCCGAACGCAAAGTGGGGAGGCAAGACGCAGGCCCCCGCCTTTCCGACAACGAAAAAGGCCCTGCGTTTTGCAGGGCCTTTTGGGTGTCAGCTATCAGAATCATTACTGCCCACGGGATCGACCGGGGCCACGTTTTCGGCAGGATCATGAGGTGCATCGCTGATCTTGAAGCTGCGCAGGATGAAATCGGGCACATGGTCGCCAAGGCCGATCACGCCGCTTTCACGTTGATCGCGGCGGTGATCGTCGCGACGGTTCTCGTCACGCGGGGGGCGGCGGTCTTCGCGACGTGGTTCCTGACGGCGCGGCTCTTGTTGCTGCGGCGCAGGCGCGCTTTGCTCGACAACGGCCACGGGTTCCACCACTACGGCTTCGACTTTTTCCTCACGCGGGGCACGGCTGCGCGGGCGGCGCTCGCGCGGGGGCCTGTCGTGTTCGGACTTTTCACGCTCGGGCTTGCCCCGGGTGGAACGGGCGCGGTCGGGATTGTCTGAGGCACCTTCCAGCGCGCCCTCGGGCATCTCGCCGCGCGGGATCGGCTGTTTTACCAGTGTTTCGATGGCATTGATGTATTTTTCATCCGAGGGCACCGCGATGGTATAGGCCTTGCCCTGACGCCCGGCGCGGCCGGTGCGCCCGATGCGGTGAACGTAATCTTCGGGATGCGAGGGCGCATCAAAATTGAACACATGGCTGACGGCGGGAATATCCAGCCCGCGTGCTGCCACATCCGAGGCCACCAGCAAATGGACCGAGCCGTCGCGGAAACCATCGAGCGTTTTGGTGCGCACGGATTGATCAAGATCGCCGTGGATGGGGGGGGCGTTAAACCCGTGGGCTTTCAGCGACTTGGCCACAACATCCACATCCATCTTGCGGTTGCAGAAGATGATCGCGTTGGTGCAAGCGGCACCCTCTGCCTTGATGATCGCGCGCAGAACCGCGCGCTTTTCGGCAAAGGATTTGTCTTTGCGGGTGGGGGTGAACTGGATCAGCTTTTGCTCGATCGTCAGCGAAGCAGTGGCTTGGCGCGCAACCTCGATCTTGACCGCGTTCGACAGGAAAGTGTTGGTGATCCGCTCGATCTCGGGGGCCATGGTGGCCGAATAAAAGAAGGTCTGGCGGGTGAAGGGGGTGAGCGAGAAGATGCGCTCGATATCGGGGATGAAGCCCATATCCAGCATCCGGTCGGCCTCGTCGACCACCATGATCTGCACGCCGGTCAGCAGGAGTTTGCCGCGCTCGTGGTGATCGAGCAGGCGGCCGGGGGTGGCGATCAGCACATCGACGCCGCGGTCGATCAGCTTGTCTTGCTCGCCAAAGGACACGCCGCCGATCAAGAGTGCCTTGGTCAGCTTGGTGTGCTTGGCATAGGTTTCAAAGTTTTCAGCCACTTGCGCGGCCAATTCGCGGGTAGGGGCCAGCACCAGTGAGCGCGGCATCCGCGCGCGGGCGCGGCCTTTG
>CBDUEF010000585.1:0-1670 GCA_965366095.1 uncultured Cypionkella sp.
GCGTGTGTAGGCGTGCTCCAGCGCTGATCCGAGCCGGGCGATGGGGCCGGGCGCGCGGGTGGAGGGGGTTTGCAGCATTTAGGCGGCCATCATCGGGGTAAGCGACAGCGCTACCACCGAGGACACCAGAACCGCGAAGGTTAGCGTATAGCCAAATTCGCGAAACAGCGCGCCGGTTTGGCCGGGCAGAAAGGCGATGGGGATGAACACGGCGGCAAGGGTGGCTGTGGTGGACAGAACCGCGAAATACACCTCTTGGGTGCCAATCACGGCGGCTGCGCGGGCGCGAAAGCCAAGGCCTTGCTGGCGCACGATGTTTTCCAGCACAACGATGGCATCATCAACCACCAGTCCGGTGGCCAGCACCAGCGCCAGCAATGTGAGGATATTCACCGAAAACCCGGCCAGATAAATCCCGACCAAGGCCCCTGCCAAAGCAATCGGCATCGACACCGCCGGAATAAGCGTGGCGCGCCAATCGCGCAGGAACAAAAAGATGATCCCCGTCACCACCGCAATCGAGATCAGCATCGAGCGGACCACTTCGGTGATTGCGCCCTGAATAAAGGTGGCGTCGTCGGTTGAAATGGTGATTTTCACGCCTGCTGGCAGGCTGGCCGAAAGCTCGGCAACGGCGGCGTGGATGCCGTTGGAAATCTCGATGGTGTTGGATTGGGCCTGCCCGATGATCCCCAGACCCACGCCCGAGCGGCCTTGCGAGCGGATGGTGGTGGTCTGGCTGTCGGTGCCAAGGTAGACGCGGGCGACATCGCCCAAGGTCAGGCCGGGTTTGAGGCTGATGGATTCGATTGCGGCGGCGGTGGTGATATTGTCGGTGGCGCGCACGATGATGTTTTGGTTTTGCGCGTTCAGGGTGCCGGTGGGGGTATCGAACGACAGGCTCGACAGAGCTTTGGACAGATCGCCAAAGGTCAGACCGCGCGCTGCCAAAGCGTTGGCGTTGACATCGACGGTGAAAATCTGCGCCGCATCGCCGTAAATCTGCACATCCGCCACGCCATTCACGGCGCGCAGCCGGTCGATCAGGGTGTTGTTCACAAGGTCGGTCAGCGGGCCTAGCCCCAGCGTGTCAGAGGTGATCGACAGCCGCATGATGGCTTGGGCATTGCTGTCGGCCTTGACCACCACTGGCGCATCCGCCCCCGAGGGCAGATCGCGGGCGGCACGTGATACCGCATCGCGCATATCCGAGGCCGCGACGTTGAGATCGACCGAGGTGTCAAATTCCACCGTCGTGCGGCTGGAGCCATAGCGCGACGAGGACGACAGGCCGGTGACGCCGGAAACCCGCGCGGCGGCCCCTTCGATCACGGCGGTAATTCCGGTATCGACGGTTTCGGCAGAAGCGCCGCTCCAATCGGTATTGATGGTTAAAACCGGGCGGCTGACATTGGGCAACTCTTGCACCTGCATCCCCATCAGCGCGGCAATACCGGCAACCAGAATGATGGCGTTCAGCACGAAAGCCAGCACCGGGCGACGCACGAACAGGGCGGCGAGGGCGGCTCCTTGGGCGTTGGCGGGGGGGAGGGCCATGATCAGTTTGCCGCCGGGGCTACGGGTTTGGCATCGGGCTTGGTGCCGGGTTTGGCTTCGGGCGGGGGCGCACCCAAAAGCTGCACCTCGGCGCCGTCTTTCAGCCCGTCCAG
>CBDUEF010000586.1:0-1663 GCA_965366095.1 uncultured Cypionkella sp.
CCTTCAGGCCTTCAACCACGCCGCCCGCGCCGTGCCCGAGATTGAGGAATGCCACATGATCGCCAGCCGCTTTGATTACCTGCTGAAGGTGCGCACCAAGGATATCGTCGATTACCGCCGCGTGCTGGCCGAAAGCATCTCGGCCCTGCCCCATGTCGCCGCCACCTCAACTTATGTGGCGATGGAGGCGGTGAAAGAAGGCGGCACCTGAGCCTTACCAACTGGACAAAGCCACCGCCAACCCATACCCAAAACCATGAGCTTTCTGAACCGCCACACCCCGCCGAAAATCGTCACGCTGACCCTGCTTGCGGGGCTTTCGGCGCTGACGATGAACATCTTTCTGCCCTCGCTGCCGGGCATGGCCAAATGGTTCGACGCCCCCTATGCGCTGATGCAGCTCTCGGTCGCGCTTTACCTTGCCCTCTCGGCGGTGCTGCAAGTGCTGATCGGCCCGATATCTGATCGCTACGGCCGCCGCAAAGTGATCCTTGGCGCGCTGATCCTGTTTCTGCTGGCCACGCTGGGAACCTTGCTCGCCCCCGATGTCACCACCTTTCTGATCTGCCGCATGGCGCAGGCGGTGATTGCCGCCGGAATGGCGCTCTCGCGCGCGGTGGTGCGCGATATGGTATCGGATGACGAGGCCGCCTCGATGATCGGCTATGTCACCATGGGGATGTCGCTGGTGCCGATGATCGGCCCGGTGATCGGCGGTCTCTTGGATGAGGCCTTTGGCTGGCAGGCCAATTTCGCCCTGCTGCTGGGCCTTGGGCTGGTGGTGCTGTGGCTGGTCTGGGCCGATCTGGGAGAAACCTCTACCCCGCGCAAGATCAGCCTTGGCGCGCAACTGGCGCTTTACCCCACCCTGCTGAAATCGCCGCGCTTTTGGGGCTATTGCCTGTCGGCGGGCTTTGCCTCGGGCTGCTTTTACGCCTATCTCGGCGGCGCGCCCTTTGTCGGCTATCAGGTGTTTGGCCTGTCCTCGTCGAAAATCGGAATGCTTTTTGCCCTCACTGCCATCGGCTATATGCTCGGCAATTTCCTCGCCGGGCGCTATTCGGCACGGATCGGGATGAACCGCATGGTGCTGGCGGGCACCCTAGTCACCACCGCAGGCCTTGCGCTCTTGCTCTTGCTCACCCTCGCGGGCCTGTCCGGCCCCGTGGTGTTTTTCGGCCTCACCGTCACCATGGGCCTTGGCAATGGCATCGGCCTGCCCTCGGCCAATGCCGGGATCCTGTCGGTGCGCCCCGATCTAGCCGGCACCGCCTCGGGCCTTGGCGGCGCGATCATGATCGGCGGTGGCGCCGGGCTTGCCGCGCTTGCCGGTGCGCTGCTCACCCCCGGCTCAACCGAGCTGCCGCTGATCTTGCTGATGCTCGCCAGCTCCGTGGCCTCGGTGCTGGCAATTCTGGCCGTGATGCGCCGCGCCCGCCGCCTTGGTCTGGCCTGAACACTAGGCTTGACGCGGAAACTTTGCAAAGCCACGCTCAACTTTGCAAAGGAGCGTAAAATGGCCATCCAGAAACTCTACGTCGGGGCCAAACTGCGCGAATTGCGCGGTCGCCTGTCGCTGACCCAACGCGCCTTTGCCGATAAACTTGGCATTTCGCTGCCCTATCTCAACCAGATGGAGAACAACCACCGCCCGGTCTCGGCC
>CBDUEF010000587.1:0-1659 GCA_965366095.1 uncultured Cypionkella sp.
TGGAAGAAGAGAACCGGCGCCTGAAGCGGATGTATGCGGACCTGAGCATGCAGGCCGATTTGCTGAAGGAAGCCCTTGGAAAAAAGTAAGCGGGCCGTCTCACCGCCGAGAGATGGCCCAGAATGCAGTGGTACGACATGGGGCCAGTATCGGCTTGGCCTGTCGGGCCTTTGGAGTCAGCGAGACCTGTTATCGGTATGGCCCTAAACTGCGTGCCGAGAACGAAGAAATCGCCGATCTGCTGACCGGGCTAACCGACGCTCGCAAAACCTGGGGGTTCGGCCTGTGTTTTCTGCATTTGCGCAATGTGAAGGGGCATCCATGGAACCACATGGCGTAATCTGAGGCACGGCCCTCGTGTTACGCTACCGCTTTCATCAGCATGGAGGAGAAGATGAAGCATTTTGTGGGACTCGACGTGTCAATGAAGGAAACGGCCGTTTGTGTGGTGGACGACACCGGCCAGCGGATTTGGGAAGGCAGCGTGCCCAGCTCGGCTGACAGGATTGCAGAAATCATCCGAGAGAAGGCGCCTGAACTGGTGCGCGCAGGTATGGAGACCGGTCCACAAGCCGTTTGGCTTTGGCATTCTCTGCGGGAGCGAGGGATCGCGGTAGACTGCATTCACGCCCGTCGTGCAGCGGCGGCCTTGAAGCTGCAAGCCAACAAAACGGACCGCAACGATGCTTTCGGCCTCGCCCGCCTGGTTCACAGTGGCTGGTATGAGCCGGTGGCGATCAAGTCCTTTGACCGTTACCGCATGCGGGCCGTTCTCACGGCGCGAGAGCGCATCGTTCGGATGTGCCCCGCGTCGTTTCATTGCCATGATCAACCAGATCAGGGGCTTGGCCAAGACCTTCGGCTTGACTTTATCGGCGGGCAAAGGGCAGGTCTTTGAGCAATCGGTTCGCCGTATTTTGCCAGATGACATCGTTTTGCGCGACCTGTTCGAAAGCTTGTTGTCAGTACTATCCGGCCTCAAGGATCAGCGCCGGGCGTTTGATCGGCAGCTTGCCCGCTTCGCACGGGAGGATGACGCCTGCCGGATTGTCTCAAGCGCGCCCGGTGTCGGCAGTCTGACGGCGATCGCCTTCGTGACGGCGGTGGACGACCCCGCACGGTTCCGAACGGCCTGTGATGTCGGGGCTTACCTTGGTCTGACGCCGAAGCGATACCAGTCGGGCGAAGTTGACATTGGTGGGCGCATCTCAAAGACCGGAGATCGATTGACCCGCAAGCTTTTGTTCGAAGCAGCGACGGTGATCTTGTATCGCGCATCGCCCACAATTGCTTTGAAACAATGGGGTTTGCGCCTGAGCGCAAGGTCCGGAAGCTGGAAGGCCCGTGTGGCGCTGGCACGCAAGCTGGCGGTCACCCTTCTTACAATGTGGAAGAACAACATAATGTTCGAGAACAGGAGCTTCGCCGCATAAACACGGCACAAAGAACGCCAGGCACGATCCGGGTCTGGCCAAAGTGATCTCGAGACTCGCTTTGCTGCACGCCCCAAGACGAGCGCTGACAGCGTGAATCACATCGAGAGACTTTCAAGCATGGCGCCATTGTGAGGCAGATTTGAACTCCTGACCTCGAAGACGACAACGCACTGGCTGCACCGCGACAAAGAAGACCCGGACTCAGACTTGACCGATTAGACGA
>CBDUEF010000588.1:0-1655 GCA_965366095.1 uncultured Cypionkella sp.
AGAAAACCAAAAACCTCGCCTTTCTCGATGCTCATTGTCAGGGAGTCCAAGGCGGTAAAGCCCTCATATACTTGAGTTAAGCGATTGATATTGATGATCGGGTCAGTCATGGCGTTTCCTTTCGCATTAGGCATTCCCTCTTGCTGGCTCCTGCCTGACGACTGCAAACCGCAGCGGTCTTGCAAGGGTCTTACAATTTTGTAAGCATGGTCTCGGGTGATTTGCGAAAGGGCGGCAACATTCGCTGCCGCCCCTTTGGATCTGCGCCTTAGTTGTTGGCGTTCTCACCGGTTTCATTAGTGCCGCCATCTTGCGTCTCGCCGCCGGTTTCGTTATCGGCCATCGCGATTTTCAGCACCTTGCCGTCGTCAGGGTTGATCGCAACGGACTTTTGCGACCCGTCTGCGAGCGTTACATCCGCCATGATGACGTCCGGCATGCCGTTTTCGCCGGTCTGGTATTCGATGGCAGATACTTTGCCGCCGACTGCCGCCTCGGCGGTGACGGTCGCCTCGGCCATGCTGGTTTTGGACGCAAGAAAGGCTTGGCTTTCGGCTATCGGATCCTCGGTTGTGGTTTCAGCAAAGGCCGATGTGCCACTGATCAGTGAAAAGAAAGCCAGCCCACCTGTGATCGCAAGCGTGTTCAAAAGTGTCATTTGTATCTCCATTCAATCCGGACCGCAGAAGGCGATCTGGTGAATGATAGATGGGGCGCGCAGATTACAGTGAGGTCTCACGGGCTTTACAATCGCCTGCTTTGCATCAGGCTGCGGGTTACAGATTTGTAAATTGCTCCGCTTACTTGAAGTGCCTAGCTGGGAGCGTACTTCTCATCTGCTCGGGCAAAGTCCTTGTTGGAGGTCAATAACGGACTTAAACATGCCACTTTCACCGCTTGAAACTTGGAACCAGATGGCCTTTTTGGCGCTTAACGCTGGTGCCGAGCCTTGGCCATGGGGCGTCCTCATCGCCAAAGCCTTGGCACAAGACGCGGTTTATGTGGTGATGGCTACCTTGGTCATCGGTTGGGTCCGACGTGGCGAGGCGTTACGGTTTGCCCTGTTGGATGCCACGCTGTCGGCGCTGATCAGCCTGAGCTTCGCTGTCAGTATCACGCCGGTCTGGTATCATCCGCGCCCGTTCGAGATTGGCTTGGGTCACCAATTGATCGCCCATGCCACCGATTCGTCTTTCCCAAGCGACCACGGCACCTTGATGTTCGCGCTGGCGATTTCGCTGCTGGCAGCTAGGCAAACGTCTTGGGGAGTGGGTTTTTTAGCGCTTGCTTTCGGGGTGGCTTGGGCCCGGATATTTCTTGGCGTTCATTTCCCGCTCGATATGATCGGGGCTGTGGTGGTGGCTGCTCTGGGCGCGACACTCATTCGCGCGGGACGGTCACCATTGCATGGAGGACTCTATCCCGCATTGACTGCGATCTATGAAAGACTGCTGCGCGTTCTGAGCCTGCCGCCGACGTGGTTCCCGCGCAACCTATAATCACGCAAGCGGCAGCACCAGTTTGACCACCAGGCCAGGCACCGCATCACTGAGGGAAAGCTCTGCGCCATGCAGATCCGCCACCGCTTTCACCAGCGACAGACCAAGCCCCGAGCCTTGAGTGGTGCGGCTTTTCTCAAGCCGGTAGAGCCTGCG
>CBDUEF010000589.1:0-1646 GCA_965366095.1 uncultured Cypionkella sp.
TACAAGAACGGCGTGCCGTTCAAGATGTCGAACCGGGCCGGAACATTTGTGACCCTTCGCGATGTGGTCGAGCAGGCCGGTGCAGATGTGACCCGCTTCATGATGCTGACACGCAAGAACGATGTCACTTTGGATTTTGACTTTGCCAAAGTGCTGGAGCAATCCAAAGATAACCCGGTGTTCTACGTTCAATATGCCAATGCGCGGATCAATTCGGTGTTGCGCAAAGCGGCGGAGGCGGGAATTGCCTGCGACGATGCCACTTTGGCCGCGGCTGATCTAAGCCAGCTTGGGCATGAAGCAGAGCTGGCTATGGCACGCAAGATTGCCGAATGGCCGCGTTTGGTTGAGATTGCCGCGAAAGGCAACGAGCCGCATCGCATCGCCTTTTATCTTTATGAACTGGCGTCAGACCTGCATGGGCTATGGAACAAGGGCAATGACGACACCAGCCTTCGGTTCATTCAAGAGGGCAATGTGGCAACATCGCAGGCGAAAATTGCCCTTGCGCGTGCCACCAGCGTTGCGATTTGCAACGGTCTTGCTATTCTTGGCGTAACACCGGCGAAAGAAATGCGCTGAAAAAGGCGCCCGGGTCGGTTTGAGGCGTAAAAAGCTGGGGTGGCATGTATCACCTTCGCACAAAGGGCAGAGCATGGCAGATATGGAATTCGATGAATTCGGGCGTGGTTATGCGGCAGGTCGGCGCCCTGCGGGCCGGATGGTTCACCTTGCGGGTGCCGCGTGTTCGATCGCCTTGATCTTGGGCCTTGTGGTCTGGGGCTATAAGCTTGCGGTAAGGGACGTCACGGGGATTCCGGTCATGCGGGCGATGGCGGGCCCGATGCGGATCGCCCCGGCCAATCCCGGCGGTGAAGTGGCCGATAATCAAGGGCTTTCTGTTAACGCAGTCGCCGCGTCAGGAACGGCGATGCCGATGGCGGAAACGGTGGTCTTGGCCCCGCATCCGGTTGATCTGACGACCGAGGATTTGGCAGGGTTGGTGCCGGCGGATGCAAATGCAGCTGCGGTGAATGTTTCAGAGCTTGCCGCGCAAGAACCGACGCTACAGTTGGCGGCTTCGCAGCAAACCGAAGCCCCTGTCACCCAAAGCGGCGAAGATGCCGTGGCACTCGCCCTTGCGGCAGCACTTGCGGATGATCCGGCACCGCTTTCGCCACTTGCTGAGGGCGTGGAAACAACGTCTGTTGATGCCAGCGCCACCTTGGAGCCGGTTGTGACCGGGCAGGGGCTTGAGCGTTCTCCACGTCCGATGCTTCGACCCGCGCCGCGTTCAGAGGCGTCGACCGCCACACCCGTTGCAGTAGAGGTTGATCCTTCAACCATAGTTGTTGGCACAAGGCTGGTGCAACTCGGCGCTTTTGACGATGCGGAAACGGCGCGCTCGGAGTGGAGCAAACTGCAGGGTCGCTTTGGCGAATTGCTGAGCGCTAAATCTATGGTGGTGCAAACTGCGCAAAGCGGCGGCAGGACTTTCTTTCGGTTGCGCGCGACCGGCTTTGAGGGCGAAGAAGACGCACGCAGATTTTGCGTGGCGCTTCTGGCCGAAAACGTCTCTTGCATCCCCGTCGCGCAAAGATGACCGCGACGGCCCAAGGCGCGGCGATTTTTGGCTGTGAGGGCCC
>CBDUEF010000590.1:0-1645 GCA_965366095.1 uncultured Cypionkella sp.
GGAAAGCAACGTAATCCTCAACGCGCGGCAGCCGGAACGGCGCCTCAATCGCGCGGGTCGTGACGTCGCGGTAGCCTGCAGCCTGAAACATTGCGTCTAGCCGACCAGTGCCACCGAGGCTTAGCAATCCACCCGCCGCCAAGGGATCGCGTGGTGGGCGCCCGGCATGGCGCTGGGCCGTGGCCATCAGGATGCGCAAGCAGGGATTGCCCTCGGGCCCATCGAACACCACGGCACAAAACGCAGCCCCGGGCTTCAGCGCCTGCCGGACCGAAGCAAGGCACTGGTCGGGATGGGCCATCAGCATCAGGCCAAGGCGGCAGACCGCTGCGTCGAACTGCGCAAATTCGGGCAGCGCCTCTTCGGCGTCCGCAACCCGCGCGTCGATGTTGGCCGCACCGACCTGCGCCGCGCGCTGCATAAGGCGGGCAACCAGATCCGGCACCAGATCGGTGGCCAGCACACGCCCGGCCGCGCCAACACGGGCAGCGACATCGAGGCTCTGCCCGCCCGCGCCCGCCGCCACATCCAGCACAGACTGCCCGGGGGATACGCGCGACATGTCGAGCATTGCCGTCGTGGTTTCGGCCAGCCAGGCGCGCAGAACGGGCTCCTGACCATCCCAGCCGTCCGCCGCGCCGTCCCATTGCGCCCGGATCACGTCAGTCAGCGCGGCGTTGTCTTGAATGGTCATGGCGCGGTCCTTCCTTCATAAATGCGGAACCTGTGGGATGCGGTAAACCTCATGCCTTGGTTTGACGGGCGGTGACACCTTTCCAATGAGGAAACCATCATTGACAGGAGCGCCGCCAACGCGAACCCCAACAGCGGATCTCGTCCTCACACAATGCGCCTTAACCGACCCGGGCAGCAGTCGCGAATATCGCAGAACCGGGGCCGCAGTTTTGCATAATGGGGGGAGATCAAGGGGGGTGGCGGATGGAAACCTTCGACTGGAATGATCTGCGGTACGTGCTTGCCGTGGCAAAGCACGGCAGCACCACCGCTGCCGCGCGGGCTACAGGCGTGAACCAGTCCACTGTGCAGCGCAGGCTTGGCGAGTTGGAGAAGCGGCTGGCCCTGCGGATTTTCGAGCGGGCACCCAGCGGCTACAGGCTCACCCCGGCGGGCCGCGCCCTGTTGCCTGCCGCGCAGGCTGTTGAGGCAGCTGTCAGATCCTTTGGCGAGGCGGCAGAGGTTGCTGCACGGGCTGGCATCTTGCGCGTGACCTGCCCCGAGCCCATCGCCTACCGCCTGACCGCGTCCGGGCTGATCGACCGCTTTCACGACCGCAACGCCGAGTTCCGGATCGAATTCGTGCTGTCGGACCACTATGTCGATCTGGCAAAAGGCGAAGCCGACATCGCTTTGCGATCCGGCGACACCGAGGAAAATCTTGTGGGCCGAAAAATCGCCGACTCGCTCTGGGCGGTCTACGCAAGCCGCAGCTATCTGGCGCGCCACGATGCTCCGATCGTCATCGCGGCCTTGCCAGACCATCCGCTGATCGGCTTCGACCTCAGCCTTGATAAGCATCGCCTCTCGCAATGGCTGCGCGAAGTCGCCCCCGATGCCGTCTATGCGGCCCGCGTCACTTCCGTACTGGGGTTGGTATCGGCGGCAAAGGCGGGCATGGGCCTTGCTG
>CBDUEF010000591.1:0-1643 GCA_965366095.1 uncultured Cypionkella sp.
GCGTTAGGCCATAGGTGTCGCTTTGATCCGCCAAGCTAAAAGCTGATCAACCCGCTTGCACAAGGCCAGCGGCTCGGCCAAGGTGCAAACGGGGGTGGGGGTGGCGCAGCGGATCAATGCTGGCATTTTCTATTCCGTAAAGATCAGCGTCGGGCCAAACACCGACCTTTTGGGAATACTTGCGCCTTATGTGCCCTGCTCAACTCTCTGCCAACCAAGACCGCGGCTTTATCATCCCCATTGGCGGCGGCGAAGACCGCGTCAAAGACCGCCATATCCACCGCCGTTTCGTTGATCTTTCCGGCGGGCCGGGGGCCGATATCGTGGTGATCCCGACGGCCTCCGAGCTGGAAACCACCGGGCAGGATTACAACCGGATTTTCCGCGATCTGGGCGCGGCTGTGGTGGATTTTCTGCCGATATCAAGCCGCGCCGATTGCGAGAACCCGCGCTATCTGGAGATGCTTGACCGTGCCTCGGGCATTTTTCTGACCGGGGGCAACCAGTTGCGGCTGTCGACCATTCTGGGCGGCACCGCGATTGCGCAAAAGATCCGCAAGCGCAATGCGGCGGGGGCGACGGTGGCGGGCACTTCGGCGGGGGCGTCGATCATGTCCGAACACATGATTGCGGGCGGTGACAGCAATTCCATCCCGACGGTGGGCGCGGTCAGTCTGGCACCGGGACTGGGCCTGACCAATGCCGTGATCATCGACCAGCATTTCACCCAAAGAAACCGGCTGGGCCGGCTTTTGGCGGCCTCGTCCTACAACCCGTTCCTGATCGGTCTTGGCATTGATGAAGACACCGCCGCCTTCATCGGCCCGGATGGTCTGTTTGAGGTGGTAGGCTCGGGCACGGTGACGGTGGTGGATGCCGCAGGCCTGACCCATTCCTCGATGTGGGAAGCCGGCCGGGGGCAGGCGCTGACGCTGTTGGGCCTGAAAGTTGACGTGATGAGCGAAGGCTGTCGTTATGATCTGATCGGGCGGCAAGCCTATCCACCAGATGAACACGCAGCCTTTTGCGCGCTGCCCAATCGACGCGAGTCTAGCCACTAACATATAACGGGAGTCCCTTGCATGAAGATCGTCTCAACCAATGTCTTTGTCGGCCCGAACGTCTGGGCAGGGTTTCCGGTGATCCGGCATGTGGTTGATCTGGGGGTATTGGAAGAGTGGCCCTCGGCGCGCATCGGTGATGCTTGGATCGAGGCGTTGGTCGAGGCGCTGCCGGGCTTGCGCGAACATGGCTGTTCCTATCGCGAGTCTGGCGGGCTGGTGCGCCGCTTGCGTGAGGGCGAGGGCACGTGGCTTGCGCATGTGGCCGAGCATGTGGCGCTGGAGATTCAAGGCGTTGCGGGATCGGAAGTGACCTTTGGGCGCACACGCGGCACCGGCGTTGAGGGCCAGTATAACCTTGTTTATCAATACCATCAGCGCGATGTCGGTCTGGATGCCGGGCGGCTGGCGATCAGGTTGTTGATGCATCTGCTGCCCGACCATCTCAAGGCGATTGTCGATTATGAATTCGACCCCGAATTCGATTTCCCCGCCGAGTTGAAGCATTTTGTGCTGCAAGCGCAGCGTAAGGAGTTTGGGCCCTCGACCGGATCACTGGTCAAGGCGGCAGAAGAGCGCGAT
>CBDUEF010000592.1:0-1643 GCA_965366095.1 uncultured Cypionkella sp.
CTTGCAGAGAGGGTGAGGTCACGGCTGGTTTCCAGCAAGGCTGGATCAATGGCCGCCATAATTTCACGATCAGCTGCGTTGTCCGAACTCAGGACACGGCCTTCGACGCGCTGCCGTTTGGCCGTCACTTCATTGATGGCGATATCGCGCGTTGTCCAATTCAGCGCCGCCAGCCGGATTGTCCCGTCTGGTTCCACGGAATTTCCGGGCTCCAGCGCTGCGACCTGTTGCTCATCTGGAGCACTGCCGATTGTTACCGTCGCATCAAGGACTTCAAGCTGTGGAGCCGCGTCGGCTGTCACGGTGTCGGTTGCGTCAGATGCCTCTGGTCCACTGAGAATTGTCGACTCACTGGCGACTTGAACCAAGTTGGCCTCTGATATCGAAATCGCCGTCTCCGCCTTAGCCAGCGCGGCGGCATCAAACCCGGATTGCACCAGCAAATCCATGAATTTTTTGCGGTCGGCAGGATCGAGCTGTGCCAAAAGCTCGTAATCTGCCTCACTCAATTCCTGCTTGGCCACGTCCGCTTGCGGCACAAAATAGAATTGCTCACGCAAGGAAGACTGATCCCAAGGCACTTGCTTGCGCAAAGTGGCGTTTTCCACATCATTGCGCACTTCAATCATCATATCGGAAATCGAGATGCCAGGTTCTTCAAGGTGGGCAAGCAAGGCGCTCGTAAAGGGGCTGTGCTTTGCTTCGGCAACCCCGTCGACCGTGATGTCACCAGGTGCCGTGGAGAAGGCTACAAACGTGCCAACCCCCGCCTGCACCCTGGCCAAACCACCTGCCGCGGCCCCCGATCCGCGCACCGACGACGGCAGGGGATCGTTGCGGCAGGCATCCAGAAATAGCAGGGTCTGGCGATTGCGGCTTTGGAGCCGCGCAATAATCCCGTCCAGCGCCCAAGCCTCTTTCTTGGCGCCCTCGCGGCTGTCCAATTTTGCGGAAACCGGCACAAGATAATTCACACCATTCATCTGAAATGCGTGACCCGAGTAATAGAACACCACGCTTTCCGCCTTGTCGGCGCTGGCCACGAATTTGTCCATCTCAGTCCAAAGCGACTCGCCGCCGGCGTCAGTCATCAAAGTTACGGTAAACCCAAGTCGCTTGAGCGCATCGGCAACCGCAGTCGCATCATTGACAGAGTTAGCAAGGTGCGGAGCGGACGTATAATCGCCATTCCCTAAAACCAGTGCCAAACGGTCGGCATAGGTTATTGCAGGTGCGGACAGACCAAAAAACAGCGCAACGGCGAACCGAACGATGGTCACTGCCCGAATATGCAAATGCGACCAGGTCAACAGTCCCAATCTCCGTTTAAAAATGCCCAGAATAAAATTGTAACCCAAGCAAAGCAATCTGGCGAGTCACAATGCTCTGAAAACACTATTATGGCGCCGCTGACAAGAAAAGAGTCCATCGGACAGTCTTTTGGGTGTCAACTTCGATGAACCCCGCAGTCACATCGCCTCGGCTCCAGCATTCGGTCAGGCCCCTGATCACGAATTTTCGGGGTGAAATACACATTTCAGTTGTGCCACGCAGGATCGGTTGGCCAAAGACATCTTGCGCATAGATATAGATGTAGCGGCTTTCCAACTCGTCCTTGACTACATTTGCACATTGATTTGGTC
>CBDUEF010000593.1:0-1643 GCA_965366095.1 uncultured Cypionkella sp.
CACCGCTGGTGACGGGGCTTGCCGGGTTGATGGCGCTGTGGGCGGTGATCGGCTTTGGCTTTTCGTTCACGCAAACCCCGATCGGGCGCATCCTGAACCGCTCGGCACATGAGCAGGACCGGGGGGCGGTTTTTGCGGCCCAGTTTGCGCTGTCACATGCGGCTTGGCTGGTGACCTATCCGTTGGCGGGGTGGCTGGGCGCGCGCTTTGGCCTGCCGGTTGCCGCCCTTGGTCTGGCGCTGATCGGCTCGGTCGCGATGATCGCGGTGGTCCGGCTCTGGCCCGCCGTTGACCCGGTTGTGGTGGCGCATGACCACCCGGAGTTGCCGCCGGATCATCCGCACCTGCAGGATCATGCAGCGGGTCATGGGCATGCCTTGGTGATCGACGGGTTGCACAGGCGCTGGCCCCATGCGCCTGCCTGAGGCGTGGAACGGACGACGCTACGCTTGCCGGTCGGTCCGGCCCATTTGGACCGGCCCGCTGCCAAGGTCGGTCAGAATTGGACAGTCTGGCCGGTGATCGCCACAGCAGGCGTCGGCAAGATGCTGCAGGGTGTCTTTCATCGCCTGCATCTCGGTGATTTTCCGCTCTAGCCCGTCGATCTGTTCCTGTGCCAATCGCTTGACGTCAGCGCTGTGGCGAGAACGGTCGCGCCACAGTGCAAGCAGTTCCTCGATCTTGTCGACCGGAAATCCGAGGTCACGCGAGCGGCGGATAAAGCGCAGCATCTGCACTTCGGTATCCGAATAGACGCGGTAGCCTGAACCCGTGCGCCCTGCGGCGGGGATCAACCCAGTAGCCTCATAGTAGCGGATCATCTTGGCCGACACGCCAGAGGCGCGGGCCGCTTCGCCGATGTTCATGGCAGAGCTCCTTCTGTCGCGGGGGAATAGCGCCGCAAACGCAGCGCGTTGCCAAGGACAAAGACCGACGACAGCGCCATGGCCCCTGCCGCAAAAACCGGTGACAGCAGGATGCCAAAGCCAGGCCACAGCACGCCCGCCGCGACCGGGATCAGCGCGGCGTTATAGGCAAAGGCCCAGAACAGGTTCTGCCGGATGTTGCGCATCGTGGCCTTTGACAGCGCGACAGCGTCGGGAACCGCCGTCAACCGCCCGGTCATCAGCACCACATCCGCCGCCTCAATCGCGATATCGGTGCCAGTGCCGACCGCTATCCCCACATCTGCTGCCGCCAGCGCGGGGGCGTCGTTGATGCCGTCGCCGACGAAAGCCAGCGTGCCAAGCGCCTGAAGGCGTTTGACCGCCGCCACCTTGCCGTCGGGCAGCACCTCAGCCACTACCTCGTCGATGCCAAGCTGGCGTGCGATGGCGTGGGCGGTGCGGGTATTGTCGCCGGTGATCATCGCGACCTTCAGCCCAAGCGCATGCAGGGCGCGGATGGCTTGGGGGGTAGAGTCCTTGATCGGGTCGGCCACGGAGAGGATCGCGGCCAACTGACCGTTGAGGGCGGCGTAAAGCGGCGATTTGCCCTCATCCGCCAGCCGCGTGGCGACCTCGGCAAAGGGGGCCACGTCCAGACCCAGCTTGGCCATGTAGCGGTCTGCGCCAATCTCGACCCGTTGACCGCCCGCCTGCGCCTCAACGCCGTAGCCGGTGAGGGAGGCAAACCCGGTCACC
>CBDUEF010000594.1:0-1625 GCA_965366095.1 uncultured Cypionkella sp.
GTCCTCCCTCGGGCTTGGTGTGCAGCCACCGCTTGCGGATTGGGGCGGCTTGGTCAAGGAAAACTCGGCCGGCCTGATCTATGGCAAGTCAGCAGCACTTGCGCCCGCGATGGCGATTGCGGCGCTTGCGATCTCGGTGAACCTTGTGGCCGATTGGGTGTTGTCGCGCACCACCAGCCTGAAAGGAGGCCGCGGTGCATAATGTTCTCGACATCAAAGGGTTGCGGATTGAGGCGACGTCCTATCCGCCGGGTGAGAAACCGCGCGATGTGGTCTTGGTCAACAATGTCTCGGTCGCAGTGCAACAGGGCCGCGTGCTGGGGCTGATCGGCGAATCCGGTGCCGGTAAATCCACCATTGGACTTTCGGCAATGGCCTATGGTCGCGGCGGCGTGCGGCTGACCGCTGGGCATGTCTTGCTGAACGGGCGCGAGATCCGCGAGGCCAGCTTGCGCGATCTGCGCTCCTTGCGCGGTCGCGAGGTCACATACGTCGCGCAATCGGCCGCCGCCGCCTTCAACCCCGCCAAGCGCCTGATGGAGCAGGTGATCGAGGCCAGCCTTTTGCATGGCGTGATGTCGCGCGCCGAGGCCGAGACGCGCGCGGTCGAACTCTTTGAAAAGCTTGGCCTGCCAGACCCAAAGAACTTCGGCCGCCGCTATCCGCACCAAGTCTCGGGCGGGCAGTTGCAGCGCGCGATGACCGCGATGGCGCTCTGCCCGAAACCTGATCTGGTGATCTTCGACGAACCCACCACAGCGCTGGACGTGACCACCCAGATCGACGTTCTGGTCGCGATCAAGGCCGCGATTCGCGATACCGGCGTTGCCGCTCTTTATATCACCCATGATCTTGCAGTGGTCGCACAGGTGGCCGACGACATTCTGGTTCTGCGTGGCGGCAAAAAGGTCGAATACGGCACCACCGACCAGATCATCAATAACCCACAAGAGGAATACACCAAGGCGCTGGTCTCGGTGCGCTCGATTGATCACGTCGAGAAAGCCGATGCGCCGCCCGTGCTCTCAGTCAAGGGCATCACCGCGCGCTACAAAGGCACCAATTTCGATGTGCTGAAAAACGTCTCGCTCGATCTTCCCGCTGGCCAAACCCTTGCGGTCGTCGGCGAAAGCGGATCAGGCAAATCAACCCTGGCCCGGGTCATCACAGGGCTTTTGCCGCCCAGTCGCGGCACGCTGACCTTTTCGGGGCGCAGCCTGTCACCCGACCTCGCCAACCGCTCAAAGGACGATCTGCGCGAGGTGCAGATGATCTATCAGATGGCCGATACCGCGATGAACCCGCGCCAGACCGTTGGCACCATCATTGGCCGTCCGCTCGAATTCTACTTCGGCCTCAAGGGCAAGGCCAAACGCCTGCGGACACAAGAACTGCTCGATGAAATCGAGATGGGCGCAGGCTTTGCCGACCGTTATCCGGCCGAACTCTCCGGCGGCCAAAAGCAACGTGTCTGTATCGCGCGCGCACTGGCCGCCAAACCCAAGTTGATCATCTGCGACGAAGTCACCTCGGCACTTGACCCACTGGTGGCTGACGGCATCCTGAAACTCCTGCTCAACCTGCAAGCCCGCGAAGGCGTCGCCTATCTGTTCATCACCCATGAT
>CBDUEF010000595.1:0-1613 GCA_965366095.1 uncultured Cypionkella sp.
GGGTGAGAGGATGCGCAGGCGGCTGCCGGGTTCGGGGGCGGCGTTGGCCTGTTGGATCACATCGCTGCGGGCGAGGCTGGGTTTGATGGCTTCGGCGCCTTGGACTGTGATTTCAATAACTTCACCAGATTTCAGCGCGGCTTTGGCCCATGTTTTGGCATCTTCGACGGGGATCGCGTTCCAATAGGCGGCCAGCTCTTTGGGCGTGGCGAACCCGAGGTGATCAAGGGCAGAGGCGCAGGCCCATTGGACGACCTCGGCATGTGAGGGCGTTGCGGGGCGGTGATGTTCGGGGATGACGCGATGGGTGAGGTCGTAGATTTTCTGAAAGCCATTGCGGCCCGAAATCGCCAGTTGCCCCGTGCGCCACAGCCATTCGAGCGCGGTTTTTGAGGGGTGCCAATCCCACCAGCCCCCCTTGCCGCGCGCCTCGCCCTCACCAACATCCGAAGTGGTGACGGGGCCGTCGGTTTCGATGCGGCGCAGGATGGTTTCAAGCTGCTGTTCGTAGCCCTCGCGAAACCAGTTTTGCCAGTGGCTTTGCAGCCGATCGGTGGCGTTGCTGTAGCGATGTTGCCAATAGGGGTGCAGGGCTACGGGCAAGATCGAGGCGTCATGAGTCCAGTGCTCGAACAGGGCGCGGTCGGTCTCGGTGAGGGATTTAAGCGCGGGCTCGCGGTAGCTTTGGCGGCGCGACCACAGGATCATGTGATGCGCGCGGGCGACCGTGTTGATGCTGTCAACCTGCACGAAACCGATGCGGGTGATCAGATTGGCCAGATCGGTGCCTTTGGCCGGGCCGGTGGGCGGTTCGGCCAGCGCGTGTTTGTGCAGAAAAAGGCGGCGGGCGAGGGGATTGGAAAGCTGCATGGGGCGACCCTAGCAAGTGCCGGGATCGCCGCCAAGCGGGTTGATCAAATCGTGCCGTAAAGCCGTTTTGCCTCACGGAAAGACATCAGCTTTTGCAGCTTTTCGTCCCAAAGATGCATGTTCACCGATCTGAAGCTTTGCCAGATGGTCAGGCGTTGCGCCTCGGCCAGGCCCTGATTTTCACGCAGCACTTCGGGCAAGCGGTAAAATGGGATGCGGCTGTAGAGGTGATGGACGTGGTGGATCCCGATATTCGCCGTCAGCCAGCGCAAAGGCTGCGGCAGAACGTAATGCGACGAGCCCTCAAGCGCGGCCTGATGGACCTGCCAATCCTCGGTTTTTGACCAATGGGTCTCTTCAAACTGGTGCTGAACATAAAAGAGCCAGACGCCGATGGTTCCTGCGATCACCGATGTTGGCAGATAGATCAGCAAGAGCGGCATGAACCCCCCCAGCCAGACCATCAGGGCCAGACTGATGGCGATGGCGGCGTTGGTGCCCATCGCGGAAATCCAGAAACGCCAGCCCTGATTCATCAACCCAATCGGCAGGCGGTTTTGCAGGATGAACAGAAAGCTGGGGCCAAGCACAAACAACACCAAAGGGTGGCGATAGAGGCGGTAAAGGAAGCGTCCCATCGGGCTGCGGGCGCGGGATTCTTCGACCGTGAGCGTCAGCACATCACCAATGCCGCGTTGATCAAGGGTGCCGTGATGCGGATGGTGGATGGAATGGGGGCGCCG
>CBDUEF010000596.1:0-1602 GCA_965366095.1 uncultured Cypionkella sp.
TTCGGGGCCATCGGCCCGGCACTGGGCGAAGGGCGCACCGCTGCCACCGCGCTGAACGCAATCGCGCAGCAGCCTGACGCGGCATCAACCATTTCGCGCACACTGTTTGTCAGCCTTGCCATGATCGAGTCAACGGCAATTTATTGCTTTGTCGTGGCCATGATCCTGATCTTTGCCAACCCGTTCTGGAATGCAGCGGTGGCGGCTGCGGCAAAGGCGACGGGTGGCTGAGATATGTCGATTGACTGGATCACCGTCGCGGCCCAGATCGCCAATTTTCTGGTGCTGGTCTGGCTATTGAAGCGGTTTCTCTACCGCCCCATTCTGGACGGCATTGACGCGCGCGAGGCCGAGATCAGGGACCGGATGCAACAGGTCGTGACCGCCAAGGCGCAGGCCCAGGCGGTGGAGCAGACGTTCCATGACCAGACCCACGCCCTGAACACGGCACAGGCCGAGATGTCCGAGACGATCCGCAAAGCCGCTGAGGCACAGCGCGATGTCCTGTTGGCCGAGGCGCAAAAGCGGTTGGAGCACCAAGAGGCGAGTTGGAAGGCGCATCAAAAGGATGACGCCGCCAAGTACACCGCCCGGCTGCACCGCGCTGGCGCCAGTGCCCTGCTGGCGCTGACCCGCAAGGCGGTGACCGATTTGGCCGATGAGATGTTCGAGGCGCGGATGGCGCAGCATCTGATCCGGCAACTGACCCCGATGACCGCCGATCTGCGCCGTGCCGCAGGGGCCGCGACCGAGGCTCTGATCACCTCGCACGATGCGTTGCCGCAATCGGTACAGGACGACCTGGGCACCGCCCTGCGCGGTCTCTTCCCCAAGATCGCCCTGCGCTTTGATGTGCGCGCAGATCAGCCCCCCGGCCTGACAGTTCAGCTCGGCGGTGCGCAGCTGGTCTGGACGGTCGACTCCTATATCGACGGGCTTGATGCTCTGATCGGTGAGGCCCTGACGGCGGGCACCGAGCCAAAGGGGCAGACCGATGCCTGATGATGACACGCTGGCCAAAGACGCCCATGAAGCGCTTCTGAACCTGCTTTTGACCGCGCCACCCCCCGGCCCAACCCTGAGCGAGATCGGGACGGTGGCCGAAATTGCAGATGGCATCGCCATTGTCGTTGGGCTGGAACGCGCGTTGTCAGAGGAATTGCTGCAATTTTCCAGTGGCGTGCAGGGCCTTGTGCTGGATCTGGAACCGGGGCGGCTGGGGGTTGTCTTGCTGGGCCCATCGGATGGCGTGACGGTGGGCGAAAGCGTCACCCGGTCGCATCAGGTGGTCAGCACCAAGGTCGGGCCCGCCCTTTTGGGCCGGGTGGTCAGCGCGCTGGGGGATCCGCGCGATGACAAAGGCGCGATTGCCGCATCAGCCCTGCGCCCGGTCGAGGCCGAAGCGCCCAAGATCCTGGACCGACAGGCCATTGCGCGTCCGCTGGCCACCGGGATCAAGGCGATTGATGCGGCGGTGCCGGGGGGCCTTGGGCAGCGGCAGGTGATCATTGGCGACCGGCAGACGGGGAAGACCTCGCTTGCCGTGGGTGCGGTCCTGAAACCGCGGGCCACCCACCGGATCTGCCTCTATTGCGCCCTCGG
>CBDUEF010000597.1:0-1600 GCA_965366095.1 uncultured Cypionkella sp.
GGATAGAACATGGGAAGACGGGTGATGGACAAGACCGAAGCTGATCCAAAGGGCCTTGTGCGCGAAAGCTATGCCATCGAGGGCATCACCATCGAGGAGTGTCGCTCGATCTTTATCGACTGGGTTCTCAGCCTTGGGGCGAATTGCGATACCAACGAGGCGCTGCGCGCGCTGCTGGTCTATTATGGCGAGACCAACCCGCCCGGCCATCCGATGACCAGCGTTCTGACCGCCGCCCTTGCCCCGTCTGATCCGCCCAAACGCCGGGGCGGTCGCGCCGCCCGCTTTGCGCCAGACCCGTCCAACCCCTGACCCCTAGCGCAGGGCTGCGGCCTCTGCGGCCAGCGCCGTGATCGCCGCCCAATCGCCCCGCGCCATCGCATCCTTGGGGGCAACCCAAGAGCCGCCGACGCAGAAGATATTGGCCAAACCCAGATAATCGCGGGCGTTTTTAAGCCCGATCCCGCCCGTGGGGCAAAAGGAAACCTGCGGGATCGGCCCGCCGATGGATTTGAGATACCCCGCGCCGCCCGCCTGTTCTGCCGGGAAAAACTTTTGCACCGTATAGCCCATCTCCAGCAAGATCATGATCTCGCTGGCCGTCGCGGCCCCCGGCAGCAGCGGCAATTCATATTCCGCGCAGGCATCCAGAATCCGCTGGGTTGCGCCCGGTGAGACGCCAAATTTCGCCCCCGCCGCCTTGGCCGCTTTGACATCGGCAGGCGTGAGCAAGGTGCCCGCCCCCACCACACCGCCCGGCACTTCGGCCATGATGCGGATCGCCTCCAAGGCGGCGGGCGTGCGCAGCGTCACCTCCAGCGCAGGCAGACCACCCGCCACCAGCGCCCGCGCCAAAGGCGCAGCATGGGCCAGATCCTCAATCACCAGAACCGGCACCACCGGCGCCAATTTGCAAATCCGGGCAGCTTCAAGCGATTGTTGGGCGGGGGTCATGGCTTATCCTTTTCGTCGGCAATTGTGGCCCGCGCCGGAGCCTCCGGCGGGAGTATTTGGACAAAGTGCAAAGGCATCAGATCACGACAGCAGCCCCTGCCTCGGAGGTGCCGACGTTGCGGCGGAAGGCTTCAAACAATTCGCGGCCATTGCCGAAGGAATTGGCCGACAGATCAACCTCTACGGGGCTGCGCTGATCGAAATCGGCGGCCAGCACCGACAGCGTGCCCGCCATCGCATCCAGACGCAGCAGATCGCCGTCGCGCAGCCGCGCCAATGGCCCGCCCATCGCGGCCTCGGGGGCCATATGGATCGCCGCTGGCACTTTGCCCGAGGCCCCCGACATCCGCCCATCGGTCACCAGAGCCACCTTCAGCCCGCGCTCTTGCAGCACCGAAAGCGTGGGCGTCAGCGAATGCAATTCGGGCATGCCATTGGCCTTGGGGCCTTGGAACCGCACCACGACAATGGTGTCGCTGACAAATTCACCCGCTTTGAACGCCGCTTTCACCGCGTCTTGCGAATGGAAAATCCGTGCCGGGGCCTCGATGATATGGCGCTCGGGGGCGACGGCGGAAATCTTGATCACGCCGCGCCCGAGATTGCCGGTTAATTGTTTCAGCCCGCCACTGGCCGCAAAAGGGGC
>CBDUEF010000598.1:0-1600 GCA_965366095.1 uncultured Cypionkella sp.
CGCAGCCGCACCGGCATCAAGGGATCGGCGTCGCGCCCGGTATCGGAGGCGGCAATCTTCGGCCCGGCAAAGCGCAACAGCAGCCCGCCGCCGTCCAGCCAATCCAACAGGCCATCGGTTTCGGTTTGCGTCAGCTTGGCGACATCGGCCAGCACGATGACATCGGGTTTCGCGGCCAGCACATCGAGCAGCCCGCCGTCGATCAGATCGGCCACCGGCATCAGCGCTTGGCGCAGGTAATGGGTGGGAGAGAGCAGTTGCAGCCCCTCACGATCCGCCGTGCCACCGATCAGCGCCACCTTGCGGCGTTTCAGGCTGTCATCGGCAAGGCTGACGGCCCCCGTGGTGCGCTGGCCAATGATTTCAAAGCGTTGGACGCGGTTGCGCAACTCGGGCGGCATCTCAAGGGCTGCGGTTGCATCCGCGCCACCCGTGGCAAAGGCCAGTTTGGCGCGGGCAAGTTCGCGGTCGATCCCCGAAGGATCGGGGCCGCGCGCGATCACTTCGACCTCGGACGCGGGGCCAGCGGGCAGGCGGGTGGCGGTCAGTTGCACTGCGCCACCCTCAAATTTCGCCGGGCGCAGGGCGTAAAGCGGGCGTGGCGATTGGAACACGCGCAGGGCGCCATGACCGGCCAAAGCGGCTTGCAGATCGGCGCGGCCTTGGTGATCCAACCCGTCTGACAGCCAGAAACTGTCGAATTTGCCCTCGGGCAGGGTCTTGGCCCAAGCGGCCATATCGTCGGGGGCCCAAGCCTTGGGGGCAAGGCCCGCGATGCGGCCCGCCCAAGCCTCGGCGGTTTGGAAACCGGTTGCTTCGGGCGTATCGGTCAGCAAGGCCACCGCGACGGGGCGGCCTGCGCGGCCCGCTTCGGCCACCGCCTCACCGGCGCGCTCGATCCGGCGCGGCCAGTCGCGGGCATCGGCCCAGCCACCATCAATCAGCACCAAAAGCGGCGCGGTTCCGCTTTGCTGCGGGGCAGGGTGCAGGATCGGCCCGGCAAAGCCCAGAATCGCCGCCCCAATGGCCGCCGCGCGCAGCAGCAGCAGCCACCACGGGGTTTTGTCGGTTTCATTCTCGCTGTCTTTCAGGCCCAGCAGCAGCGCCACACCGGGAAAGCGCCTGCGGATCGGGGCAGGGGGAATGGCGCGCAGCAACAGCCACAGAATCGGCAGCGCGATCAGGCCAAGCAGCAGCCAAGGCGAGGTGAAGGCAAGGGCGGCAAAATTCATCTGTCGCCCCCAAACGCGGCATAGGCCCAAAGCAACGCCGATTGCGCCGGGATGCCGGTGTGGTGGCATTGCCAATGCCAACCGGTGGCTGCGGCAAGGGCGGCCAGCCGATCCTTGCGCTCGGCCAGACGCTCAAGATAGCGGCTGCGCAAATCGCCGGCTTTCAGGGTTTCATGGCGCAGGCTGCCGCCCATGGATTCGAAAATAGTGCGGCCATCAAAGGGGAAATCCTCTTCGGCGGGGTCAAGCACCTGCATCAGGATGCCTTTGACACCCCGATCAGCGGCGGTGGTCAGGGCCGCCTCCAGCCTGTTCAGATCACCCAGAAAATCCGACAGGAACACCGCGCGGCCATGCGAGACAAGGCC
>CBDUEF010000599.1:0-1595 GCA_965366095.1 uncultured Cypionkella sp.
GGGGCCACGGCATTGTGAAATCGAGTGAACATCTTGCGATTGAACGGAAATTTCATAATACCCAAGCGCGAAAAAGCAAACGGAGGCCTTGCGACCTCCGTTTTCCAACCCATAAGCGAGGATAGGCTTTCAGCCCCGATATGGCCTATTTGACTGCCGTTACCGTCGCGGCCTCGTTGACCTTGCCCTTCAGATCCCAAACGATGCTGACCTTTTCGCCAACCTTGATGCTGGCATCCTTGAACCCCAGCGGCAACATGTAGACCGTGCCATCGGCCAAGGTGATTTGATTGGTTTTCATATCAATCGCCTTGATTACGCCCTCGGTCGTGGTCGAGGCAAAGGCGAAAGAGCCGCTGGCAACCGAAAGGATCAAAGCAGCGGGAAGAATAAACGAACGCATTTGCGTTACTCCGAGAATTGGCCCGATTTCTGTTAGGGCCGTCGTTGAAGCCGTCTTGGCATGTCGCGTCGACAGGATTTTTCTGTCCGGCATGTCCCGGCTTCAAGGGAGATACTACGCCTTTGGTTTCGCCGCGATAGGGGGGGCCAAGTGCTTGTGAAACGCCGTGATCGTTGCGAGAATAAACCGTGAGGAGACGCCCATGACAGTGACGATACGCGATGCATCCACGACAGACGAGGCCGCTTGGCGCAGGCTTTGGGCCGGGTTTTTAGCCTATTATGAGGTTGAACTGGCCCAGGCGATCACCGATCACACATGGGAGAGGTTGATGTTACCAACCTGCCCTCTCAAGGCGCGGCTGGCGGTTGTGCAGGGCGAAGTGGTGGGGTTTGCGATTCATCAGCATCATCCCAGCACCTGGGTGTTGGGCGATGATTGTTATCTGGAAGATCTGTTCGTGCAGCCCGAGTCGCGTGGGGCTGGCGCCGGCAGAGCCCTGATTGCGGATCTGATCAAACTGGCACGTGGGCGTGGCTGGCAGCGGCTGTATTGGAACACAGACCAGACCAACACCGCGGCACGCAAGCTTTATGACAGCTTTACCAAGGATGACGGACATCTGCGCTATCGCTTGGTGCTTTAGGGCCTGAGCAATTGTCGCAGGCCCTTGGCGATCAGCAAAGCCCAAGGGGCTGCGTGCATCAGAAAATCAAAGATATCAATGGGCCGGGTCAGCTGCCCCGCCATCAGCATTTTGAGTTTCTCCCAAACATGCGGTTCGGGAAAAAACGGCGCGAGGCCAAGCGTCAGCGCGGCCAGTATCACGATATTCAGCGGGATTTGATCTAGGAACGACATGCTGCCTCCGGTGAGTGAGGGGAAGCCTTACATTACATTCCGATAATTGCATATGGATAAAGTGGCGCGGTGGACGGGGCTCGAACCCGCGACCCCCGGCGTGACAGGCCGGTACTCTAACCAACTGAGCTACCACCGCGCGATGAGCGGTTGCTAGAGGATGGCTGAGGGGGCGTCAAGCGGGAAAGTGGCCGAAACTGCCACCCTGTAAAAGCCAAAAAGCCCCTGCTTTTCAGCAAGGGCTTTTGAGGCGATGGCGCGGTGGACGGGGCTCGAACCCGCGACCCCCGGCGTGACAGGCCGGTACTCTAACCAACTGAGCTACCACCGC
>CBDUEF010000600.1:0-1592 GCA_965366095.1 uncultured Cypionkella sp.
GATTTCCGAGGCGACGCTGCACAAGTGGCGGGCTGAGGCGCGTGGCAAGGGGGAGCTTCTGCCTGATGCTGACGCTGGCCCCGAGGGCTGGTCGTCGCGCGACAAGTTCGCGGCGGTGTTGGAAACGGCGGCTCTCAATGAGGCCGATGTGGCAGAATACTGCCGCAAGCGCGGGCTTTACCCGGCACAAATCGCAGCCTGGCGTGCGGCATGTGAGCAAGCGAATGACTGGGACCGCGCCAGCATTGCGCGTCTGGGTCTGGCGACCAAGCAAGAAAAAAAGCGGATCAAGGATCTGGAACGCGAGCTTGCCCGCAAAGACCGCGCATTGGCCGAAACCGCAGCGCTTCTGGTTCTCAGAAAAAAGGCGGCAGCGATCTGGGGGGACTTCGATCCCGCATGATCAGCACCCCACATCGCCAAACCGCCATTGCTCTGATCGTTGATGCCGTCACCGCAGGCGCGCGGTGCGGCAAAGCCTGTTCCGAGCTGGAGGTCAGCGACCGCACCCTGCGGCGCTGGACGAAAGATGGCCGAGTTCATCCTGATCAGCGCCCCCTCGTGCCGCGCCCGGAACCGGCGAACAAGCTGAGCGCGGATGAACGCACGGCGGTGCTGGATGTCTGTAATTCAACGGAATTTGCAAGCCTTCCACCAAGCCAGATCGTGCCGAAACTGGCCGATCAGGGGCGATACCTGGCGTCTGAGTCCAGCTTCTACCGTATCTTGCGCGCAGATGGTCAGCAGCATCACCGTGGCCGGACAAGGCCGCCGGTCCGGCGCAAACCGCCCACCAGTTACAAGGCTAGTGCGCCCTGCGAGGTCTGGACTTGGGACATTACATGGGTGCCCGGACCGGCTCTGGGCATGTTCTTTTACCTCTATCTGATCCGCTGCCCGGTAGTGGTTTGCAGGGCAAACCATGAAAGGGGGACATCTTCAGCCGGAAGATCGTTGGCTGGGAGGTCCATGAACGTGAGGGCGCAGACTTGGCGGCCGTTTTGATCAGGCAGGCGGTGCTGGCCGAAGGCTGCACGTTGCGGCCGCTGGTTCTGCACGCGGACAACGGCAGCCCCCCTCTCGCACATGCAAGCATGTGCTGCCGGGCAACGCATGAAAGGCGCGACAATGAAAACCACCATGGAGAAACTGGGCATCACTGCGTCCTACAGCCGCCCACGGGTCAGCAACGACAACCCGTTCTCAGAGGCGCTGTTCCGCACCTGCAAATACCAGCCAGACTGGCCGACCAAGGGGTTTGCCACGAGGGCCGATGCGCAGGTCTGGGTAAAATCCTTCGCCCGCTGGTATGACGGCGAGCACCCGTTGCCCGGCAGGCCAATGCAGAGCATTGACCGAGAGGGGGCACAGCGCCATCCGCTTCGTCACGCCGAACGCACGCCACGGTGGCCATGATCGCGCGACGCTCGCAAACCGCGCCATGCTCTATGCAAATGCACGTGTGCAAAACCCGGAACGCTGGACAGGCAAAACCCGCAACTGGCAACCCGCCGGACCCGTCTGGCTTAACCCCCAGAACGAAATCAGCGCCCCTGAAATCAGAGACGCCGCATGAAATCGGCGGACAACTC
>CBDUEF010000601.1:0-1592 GCA_965366095.1 uncultured Cypionkella sp.
GGGCACTGTGATGTATTCCGCGATTGTGAGACCAATGGCTATCCCCATTTGCTGGGTCTGACAATCTGCCACCAATTGCGTTGGATCAACGCCGCTTAGCTTGGACATCCCTAGCCTGCCTGCGCAAAATCTTGTCATGAACGCAGCGGTGAGCGCCCTGACCAAAACCAGCGCAGGCATCACCGCAACGCTTGCCAATGGGGATAGCCTGCACGCCGATCAGATCATTCTTGCCCTGCCACCGGCTCTGGCCGCACAGATCCAGTTTTCCCCCGCCCTGCCCGACACAGCCTTGGCTGCGCTGCGATCTGTCAAAACATGGATGGCCGGACAGGCCAAAGCGCTTGCCGTCTATGATACTCCCTTTTGGCGTGACGATGGCCTGTCTGGTGATGCTTCAAGCCGACGCGGCCCGATGGTTGAAATCCATGACGCATCGCCAGCGACAGGCGGGCCTTACGGGCTGTTCGGGTTCATCGGTGTGCCTCCCAAGGCGCGGGGCGATGTGCAAACCCTGCGCCACCACCTTGTCTTGCAACTCGTCAAAATGTTTGGGCCCAGAGCCGCGCAACCGGCACAATTGTTCGTGAAAGACTGGGCCACTGACCGCTTTACCGCCGTTCAGGCCGACAGCGAGCCACTTTATGCGCATCCCACCTATGGTCTGCCAAAGGCGCTTGCGGGCCTGTGGGACCGCAAACTGCACTTTGCAGGAACAGAAGTCGCCACAAAGTTCGGCGGCTATCTTGAAGGCGCACTGGAGGCGGCTGAAGCAGCATTCTTGCGGATAAGCGCTTAGAAAATGATATCCGCCTCACCAAACCAGATAGGTGACGCCCCCAATAAGTTTCGCCGCAAACGGCTGCGATGCGAATTTTGGGTGATCCAAAACCGATCAAGGTCCGTAAAAAATCCGACAACGCCCGGCACAGAATTTCTGTCCCGTTTGGCGTCGATGATTCCAAAGGAGCGCGCAAAATCACCGCATTGGATGACGAGATAAACGGTTACATGGTGTCCTTGACCGGCCATGGTAAAAACGACGTGGTCGTTCTCAGCGCAAGTGCAACAGTTGTGTTGACCACGCGCGCTTGCACGTCATGACGACACCACGCAACAAGGCGCACTCATGAAACTTCGTTTGGTTCTTGGCGATCAGCTTACTGTGACGGTATCAAGCCTTGCTGACGCCACCTCAGCCGATCTGATTTTGATCTGTGAAGTCCGCCAAGAGGCGACTTATGTCAAACATCACAAAAAGAAGATCGTGTTCCTGTTCTCGGCGATGCGCCATTTCGCGCAAAGCCTTATAACGCAAGGGTTTAACGTTCACTATGTCCCCTATGACGATCCCGATAATACCGGGTCTTTGTGCGGCGAAATTGCACGGCTGAAGCAGGCACATGCCCTATCCGAGGTCATTGTAACCTCGCCGGGGGAACACCGTTTGCTGGCCCAGATGCGACAATGGTCAGCAATGCTCGATCTGCCGGTTACCATTCGCCCCGATGACCGTTTCCTCTGTGCGACAGAGGAGTTCGCGGCTTGGGCCGAGGGCCGCACCCAGCTTCGTCTGGAATATTTCTACCGCG
>CBDUEF010000602.1:0-1579 GCA_965366095.1 uncultured Cypionkella sp.
GGTCGGACAGACACTGCACGGACGCGCCGATTGCAATCCCCACCAAGCCGCCGCTCAACGTGTTGGCTTCGATCTCAACGCGAAGAATTGTGAGCATTGAATCTTGAATGCCCCACCAATTCTAAGTGCACGCCGCATCGCGAACCTGCGGCTTTCGGGTCAGATAGGACCTTTGTGGACGGCGCAGCTTACGGCAGAAAAGAGCCCAAAGTGTCAGATACTGCAAACTGCGCCGACGACTGCGATACGCGGGGGGACTAAGCCGCTCCGCGGCAATGGTGCCCTTGGCTGGCGTTCAGCCCCCACTTCATCGTTGTTCTTTATGTGAAGCCTTTTCGGGCTGACGATTGGGGTCTTCCCAACCCGTCAGACAGGAGGTTTCAATGAAGGATGAGAGGACTACCCCGCTGCGCCAGCGAATGATCGAAGACATGCAGATCCGCGGGCTTTGCGAGAAGACGCAGCAGGGTCACATCCGCTGCGTTAAACATTTCGCGGCGTTCCTTGGGCGAGCGCCGGACACCGCAACACCCGATGACTTGAGGGCTTACCAGTTGCAAATGACGAAGGACGCGGTTTCGGCCACCACCTTCAACGTGCGCATCATCTCGCTGCGGTTATTCTTCGGCGTCACCTGCGGGCGCGAAGAGATGAAGCGCTACATGCAGTTCCATCGACAGCCGAGAACGTTGCCGGTGGTTCTGAGCGTGGAAGAGGTCGCAAAGCTTCTGGCCGCGGTGCCCGGGCCCGGGCTGAAGTATCGCGCGGCCCTCGGCATCAGCTATGGCGCCGGGCTTCGGGCGTCCGAGGTCTGTAATCTCAAGCTCCGGGATATTGACAGCCAGCGGATGCTTATCCATGTCGATCAGGGCAAAGGCGGCAAGGACCGGCAGGCCATGCTGTCCCCCAGCCTGCTTGAGGTGCTGCGGCAATACTGGCGCGAGTCGCGACCTGAGGGCTGGCTGTTTCCAGGCAATCCGAAGATCCAGCCCCTGTCGCCCCGGCAACTGAACCGCGCCTTCATGGCGGCCAAGGATATGGCCGGGGTTACGAAGCCCGCGACCTTGCATACCCTTCGGCACAGCTTCGCCACGCACTTGCTGGAAGCCAACACAGACGTGCGGGTGATCCAGGTGCTGCTTGGTCATGCCAAGCTCAGCACCACCGCGCGGTATGCCCATGTCGCCACCAAGACCATCCAAAGCACGGTCAGCCCCTTTGAACAGATGAAGGTGGTGCAGGACCGTGTGCTCCGATCTGACGGCGTGGAGTGACGGCAGGGCTTCGTGCCCCGCCCATCGTTGGAGCTCGCTGACATCTTCCGTGCCTATGGCCCTGCGTGGCGACAGGCCAATGCGGGGCATGTCAACCTGACCCAACTCAAAGTGATGTCTGCTATTGAAGCCTGCCGCACCGAGGCGCTCGGCGGGCATGTGGCCGGTTGCGCCAAATGTGGCCATCACCACATCGCCTACAATTCCTGCAAGAACCGGCATTGCCCGAAGTGTCAGGGTCCGGCTGCGCGCGACTGGATGGCCGCGCGGGCTGAGGATCTGCTGCCGGTCGAGTATTTCCACGT
>CBDUEF010000603.1:0-1577 GCA_965366095.1 uncultured Cypionkella sp.
CGGCCTATGATGCGCTGGTGGTCTACGGCGACCGCGAACATGCCGCCAATATCCATTGGCTCACCGGCTTTGATCCGCGCTTTGAAGAAGCGGTGCTGATCGTCACCCCCGAAGAGGCGCTGTTGCTGGCCGGAAACGAATGCCTGCCCTACACGCAAATCTCGCCCTTGGTGAAATCTGGCGTGATCAAGGTGGGCCATTGCGCCAGCCTGTCGCTGCCCTCACAGCCGCGTGTCAGCCGCAGCTTGCGCGCGTGGTTGGAAAGCATCCTGCCCGCAGGCTCGAAAATCGGCGCGGTGGGCTGGAAATGGTTTGGCGCCGATGAGGTGGCCGACCCGGTGACGGCGCTGGATATCCCGGCCTTTCTGGCCGATCCGCTGCGGGTGATTGCCGAGCGGGTGGAAAATGCCACCGCCCTGATGATGCACCCCTCAACCGGGTTGCGGGCGCGGGTCGATGCGGCGGAAATTGCGCGGCTGGAATTTGCCAATCATATGGCCGCTTCGGCCCTGCGCCGGATGCTGTTTTCCTTGCGCGACGGGATGAGCGATTTTGACGCCTATCAAGCGGCGGGCGTGGCCGGCTTGCCGATGAGCTGCCATTCCACCTTTGCCACCGGCACGCGCGCCGATCAGGGGCTTTCGGGGCCAACGGGGCAGATTTTGCAACGCGGTCAACCGCTTGGCTTTAACATCTGCCATTGGCGCGCCAACATCTGCCGCGTCGGCTGGCTGGCGGAATCCGAGGCCGATCTGCCCGAGCCCGCCCGCGAGTATCTGGCCGCTTTCGCCTATCCCTATATGCAGGCGATGTCCGATTGGTGCGCGCTGATGAAGCCCGGCACACCCGGCGGCAAGGTCTGGTCTGCGATGCAAAAGGCGCTGCCCTTTGATCGCTTTGGCGTGTTCTTGAATCCCGGCCATCTGATCGGGCTGGATGAATGGATGTCCTCGCCGATCTATGAAGGCTCGGTCGAGCCGATTGCCTCGGGCATGGCGATGCAGATGGATGTGATCCCCTCGCATCCGGTCTATGGCTCGACAAGGATGGAAGACGGCTATGTGATCGCGGATGAGGAGTTGCGCGCCAAGCTGGAGGCCGATTTCCCACAGGTCGCCGCCCGCTGCGCCGCCCGCGCGCGGTTCATGCGCAAATCCTTGGGGATGACAGTGCCCGACTGCCTTCTGCCGCTGTCAGACACCTGCGGCTTGATTGCGCCTTGGCTTTTGGCCCCAGAGCAGGTGATCACGCTCTAGCGTCTGTGCGCGTTACCAAAAGGTTAACGCGCACGGCCAAGTCATTGATATTGTTGAATGAGAAAAGCGTCGCACGGGTGGCGCTTAAAAAACAAGGCCGGCCATTCTTGCGCCCTCAATGATATTTTCCGCCAGATGATGCGCCCATTTCCCAGTGCCCGGCACCACATCAGGCACCTGAACCACAACACAGCCCGCCCGATGCGCGGCCTCGGCCCCCACCTCGCTGTCCTCGAATGCCAAGCAGCGCGAGGGCAGCACCCCCAGCCTTTGCGCGGCCAAAAGATAAGGCTCGGGCGAAGGCTTGGCCGAGGTTACATC
>CBDUEF010000604.1:0-1575 GCA_965366095.1 uncultured Cypionkella sp.
TTGGGCAGACTCTACATCAGATTGAGGGAGCTTCCGGGGGGCAGGTCAATTGGCTTCGCGAATACGGGAAAAATCAATTTTAAAATAGAATATCATCCTATTCCAAAATCGACCGTTTGTTGAACGATTTTCTTCAAACCGGCCTAGGACCGCAAAGCAGCATATCCCTTCTTCTGTGCCCGGCCGCAAGGCGCGTAGCGTTCGCAGCGGTGGGGCCTCGAACATCTGGGGGAGGGGTTGCGCCATTAAGGCATAGAGCGCGCGACCGTCTTTCATTTAGGGCTGGCGCAACGACAACAGAGTTTTAAAATCATAAGGTTGCATTGAGTTCTTCAGGCATCATCTTAATGTAATTGCGCGGGCTGGCGATGACGCGATTTGTCATGTGCCTGTGCGGATGGTTACGCTAGGGTGGCAATGAAAACTCTACCTTGTGAGGAAAAAATGCTGAAGTGGTTTGGGGTGGTTTTGTTGCTGGGAACGGCGGCTCCGGTGATGGCCGACTGTCTGGATGCGGGCAGCATCGACAAGGGCGTGAATTTTCGGCGCTCTGACGGGCATCGGGGAACCGCCATCCGCAAGGGCGATCAGATTGTGATTGACTATGCCGCCGACAAGGGCCCGCGCGAGGATATGCGCCGGGCGGTTACGGGAATTTATGAGGAAGAGACCAGGCAGTATTTGCAAGATGATCCCGACGCGGTCGGCGGTGGCGTTAATATGGAACTGCGCGAATTCGCCAGCGCGCCGCCAGAGCCGGTGGTCGGCCAGAAATGGCAGACCAAGGCTCATCTGCATCGCACGTCTGACAATCCTTCCGTCGTTGATAACCCGGACCAGGATTGGACGGTTCAGGTCGAGTATTATTTTTTGCCCGAGATCACCGGGACGATTTCTGGGTGCCAGTATCGCGCGATTCCGGTCGAGGGACGGCTTTCTTGGAAGTCTTGGGTGTTGAACCAACGCTGGCTGTATTTTCCCGATCTGGGCTTTGGGTTGGAAACCAAGCACAACGGGGTGACGGCCAAGGTGGTGGCCCTGACGGCGCGTTAAGGCTTTCGGCACTTTCCCCCTGACCGGGCGAAAGGTTTGGTCCTTTTCTGCGCAATGATGCCCATTTGAGAGGTTTACCCCATGTTGATCACCCGTCGCCGTCTGTTGTGCTTGGGGCTTGGCGCCTTGCCGCTGCTTGCAGCCCCTGCCGTGGCGGGCGGCGCCTGTCAGCCGGTTGATCCGGCCAAGGGGATTTCCTTCAGGCGCCAAGATGGCACGCGGGGGTTGGTGCGGCGCGAGGGCGATGGCACTATGGTGATTGATTATGTGACCAACAAGGGCGATTGGCTGGACCGGCGGCGCAGCAAGATGGGCATTTACGAGCTGGGCCGAGAGTTGAACGAGAGTGAGTATCCGGTGCTCGGATCGGCACCGCCGGAATGGGTCTGGACGTTTCCGGGCAAACTGCCCGAACCCGAGGCGGGCAAAAGTTGGTCGGGCAAAGTGCGCGAGACGCTGATCCAGATTGGACCTGCACCGGTTTCGTTCCGGTCTTTTGAGAGCAATACTCGCCATCAAGGA
>CBDUEF010000605.1:0-1568 GCA_965366095.1 uncultured Cypionkella sp.
GTGTTGGCGCGGCTGTTCAGAATTAGTTTCTCGGGCGAGGCTGGCTATGAGATTGCGGTGCCCACCCGCTTTGGTGAGGCGCTGTTCCGTGATTTGTTGGCGCGGGCCGAAACCCTGGGCGGCGGCGCTTATGGGATGGAGGCGCTGAACGTGCTGCGGATTGAGAAAGGGTTCATCACCCATGCCGAGATTCACGGGCGGGTGACGGCTTTCGATATCGGCATGGAAAAGATGGTTTCCGCCAAGAAAGATTGCATCGGCAAGGACGCAGCGTTGCGGCCCGGAATGCTGGGGGCCGAGCGCGATCAACTGGTGGGGATCAAGCCGCTGGGGGAAGAGGCGCTGACCTCGGGGGCGCATCTTTTTGTGCCGGGTGAAGAGATGAGCCGCGTCAATTCAAATGGGTATACCACTTCTGTAGGGTATTCACCGATGTTTGAGAAATATCTCGCGCTGGGCTTTTTGCGCAATGGGCGGGCGCGGATGGGGCAACGGATCCGTGTGGTGGACCGGCTGCGAAACGTGGACGTTCTTTGTGAGGTTTGCGATCCGGTTTTCTTTGATAAGGATGGGGAGAAGTTGCGTGCCTGAACTTATTGCAAAGACCGCCCTTTCAGGGCGCGCGCCCTTGGTGATGGGCGATACTGAACTGGCCGAAGTGGATCATGGGGCGATCACTTCGATTGCGGTAATGCCGGGGAAATCCGTGGATAAAGCCTTGAAACCATTGGGGTTCAGCTTTCCCACCCCGAACAGCTTTGTCGAGAACGCGGGGGCGCTGCTGATCTGGACGGGGCGGGATCAGGCGTTTTTGATTGGGGCCGAAGCACCCGATTTTGCGGCGGCGGCGGCGATTACCGATCAATCGGGCGGCTGGGTTAGTCTGCGCCTGAAAGGGCCACATGCAGAGGCGGCGCTGATGCGGTATGTGCCGATGGATTTGCGCGAAAAGGCGTTTCCTGTGGGAACGGCGGCACGCGCCCCACTTTATCATATGCAGATGGTGTTGGCACGGATCGCACGCCAGGAATTTCGCGTGATGGTCTTTCGCTCGATGGCGCAAACGGCTTGGCATGAGATCGAGGTTGCGCTGCGCACTTTGGCGGCACGGGCCAAGGTGGCGTAATGTTAAGCAATTCCGATGTTGCCGAGCTGACCGAATGGCGCCGATTGCTGCACCGCTTTCCCGAAGTGTCGCGCGAAGAGGTGCAAACAGCGCGCCATGTCGTGGCAGCGCTTGGGCCGTTAAAGCCCGATCAAGTGGTGACGGGTTTGGGTGGAAATGGGGTGGCGGCGGTCTTTGAGGGGTCTGTCGCGGGGCCTTCGGTGCTGTTTCGCTCGGAAATTGATGCCTTGCCGATCCACGAGATTTCGGACGCTCCACACCGCTCAACGATCGCTGGCAAGGGGCATCTTTGTGGGCATGACGGGCATACGGCGATTTTGATGGGGTTGGCGCGGCTTTTGTCGCGCAAACGCCCTGCCATAGGCCGGGTGATCTTGATGTTTCAGCCCGCCGAAGAGGATGGCGCTGGGCGCCGTGCCTGCCGCACGGGCCGTGGCTTCGA
>CBDUEF010000606.1:0-1552 GCA_965366095.1 uncultured Cypionkella sp.
TGGCGGCCTTTGCCGAGACCGCAACCCGACTGGCCGACGAGGGAAAATCGCCGCTTTATGCTGCCATCGATGGCAAGCTGGCTGCAATCCTTGCTGTGGCGGACCCGATTAAGGAAACCACTCCGCAAGCCATTCGCGCCCTGCATACACTTGGCCTGAAGGTCGCTATGATCACGGGCGACAACGCCCGCACCGCGCAGGCCATCGCCCGCCAGTTGGGCATCGACGAAGTGGTGGCCGAAGTGCTGCCCGATGGCAAAGTGGCTGCAGTGAAACGGTTGAAGGCGCTTGGACCGCTGGCCTATGTCGGTGACGGCATCAACGACGCCCCGGCGCTAGCCGCGGCGGATGTCGGCCTTGCCGTCGGCACCGGCACCGACATCGCCATCGAGGCGGCCGACGTAGTGCTGATGACGGGGCGGCTGACGGCGGTATCGGATGCCATCGCGCTATCCAAAGCCACGATGCGCAATATCCGGCAGAACCTGTTCTGGGCCTTTGCCTATAACGCCGCGCTGATACCGCTGGCGGCGGGTATCCTGTGGCCCGCCTTCGGCATCCTTCTGTCACCGGTCTTTGCTGCAGGCGCGATGGCACTGTCGTCGGTCTTTGTCCTTGGAAACGCATTGCGTCTGCGGAGATATTCCCCTGCTGCGATTGAAGGAGCCAGAGTATGAACATTGGTGAAGCCGCCAAAGCCTCCGGCGTGTCGGCCAAGATGATCCGCTATTACGAGTCGACCGGGCTGATTCCGGCGGCGGGGCGGACCAGCGCGGGCTATCGCGTTTATTCAGACATCGAGGTGCAGATGCTGCGCTTCATTCGCCGTTCGCGCGACCTTGGCTTTCCGGTCGAGAAAATTGAGGAACTCCTCGCCCTTTGGCGCGACCGCTCCCGCCAAAGTGGCGACGTTAAGCGTCTGGCGCAGGAACAGATCGACGGGCTGGAGCGCAAGATCGCCGAGATGCAGGCGATGAAGGATACCCTGCAGCACCTTGCAGACGCCTGCTGTGGTGATCACCGGCCGGACTGTCCGATCTTGACCGATCTGGGCAGCGGGCCAGTCGCTGCGTCAAGCGGTGCCGCTATGAAAGGATAACGCCGCCACGGCCTGCCCCCATGTGTTAAAGTCTTAGGCACGCTCAGACGGCCAGCGCCTGTGCAATCCGTCGATCACCAAGGCATGCCGATGGTCCACGGCATGATCTTGCAGATGGGGATGATCGGGCGGCAGGTCGAGATGGTCATGGGCAACCACGACCGGGTCATAAGCAGGCCACAGACGGATTACCGTTATCATCGCGACCGTGCCGATAGCTGCCAGCCCAAGTGCCGCAGTTGGCAAGCCGAAACGCGCGCCGAGCCAACCTGCCAGTGGGTAAGTCACAAGCCAAGCCGCATGCGACAAGGCAAACTGGGCCGCAAAGACCGCACGGCGACCAGCCTGTGGGTGAAACACCTAGGACAGCATCGGATTGAGTGTGGCCTGCCACTGTATACGCGATTCAATGTTGACCGAGGTTAGCGTCAGCAGACAGCATTCCAGTTATGA
>CBDUEF010000607.1:0-1545 GCA_965366095.1 uncultured Cypionkella sp.
GTCTTGGGCAGCGGCAGTTGATCATTGGTGATCGGCAGACCGGCAAGACCTCACTGGCCGTGGATGCGATCCTGAACCAGAAACAGACCGAAGTGATCTGCATCTATTGCGCCATCGGCCAGCGCGGCGATGCGGTGGCCAAGGTGATCGGCGCGCTGCATGACGGCGGCATGGCCGCGCGTAGCATTGTGATCTCTACGGGCGATGAAGAAGCCGCCGGGCTGGCTTATATCGCGCCCTATGCGGCGCTAACGATGGCCGAATACTTCTCGGGTCAGGGTCAGGACGTGCTGGTGATCCTGGACGATCTGACCCCATCACGCGCGATCCTACCGCGAGTTGTCGCTGCTCTTGCGCCGCCCGCCGGGGCGTGAGGCGTTTCCGGGCGATATCTTCTATATCCATGCGCGCCTTCTGGAACGTGCAGGTCAGTTCGCAAAGGCCGCAGGTGGCGGGTCAATAACCGTGCTGCCGGTAGTGGAAACGCAGGCCGAAAACCTGTCAGCGTACATTCCCACCAACCTGATTTCGATCACGGATGGGCAGATTTACCTCTCACCCCGTTTGGTGCGCAAGAACCAGTTTCCGGCCGTGGATCTGGGCGTGTCGGTCAGCCGCATGGGCGGCAAGGCACAAAACCGGGCGTTCCGGTCAGTGGCGGGAAACCTGCGCGTGACCCTGTCGCAATTCGAAGAACTGGAGGATTTCGCGCGGTTCGGCACAAGGCTGGATGAGGCCACCCGCGCCCGTCTGACACGTGGGGCCGCCGTGCGCAGCGCCTTGCGTCAGGACGAGCGCGCGCCGATGACGGCGGTGGCGCAACTGACCGTGTTGATCGCCGCGATGGAGGGGCTATTCGACGGGTTGGCCGAGGCCGATGTGCAGGCCATGATGGCTGCGCTTTGTGAATCCGTGCCGGGTGCGCTGGACGATATGGCGGGGCGCATCGACGCCAATGAGGCGCTGACACACGACGATCGCGCCCGGATGCTGGCGCTGGGTCAGGCGGTCTGCAAAAGTCTGGGGGCCGCACATGACGCAAAGCCTTGAGGCCCTGTCGCGCCGAACCGCCAGCTTGCACAGCATCCGCGGCATCGTGCATACGATGAAAACGCTGTCGGTGATCAATTCGGCCCCCTACGAGCACGCCGCCGAAGCGATCAAAGCCTATCACGATACGGTCCTAGATGGCCTGCATGCGTTTCTTAGCCAGATCGGACCGCTGGATGCCCCCGAACCGGGGCATAGCGACCGGGTGCTGATCGTGTTCGGGTCTGATCACGGCTTATGCGGCAATTACAACGAGGCGTTGGCCGCGCATGTGATCCACCACCTCGGCCCGCAAAAAACCACCAGCCTTGGGCTGCTTCTTCGCGGCGCCGACAGGATCAGACAATGTTTTCAACGGAAAAGGACTCTTTCATCGCTGAAAAGCCCGCGAGAATCCGCAGCAGCTGAAACTGGTGCGCACCTTCTTCCCGTGCCGGTCAGGGTAATCCCCCCATTTCTAACGGGGTGCATTCGTAGAACTTACGCGGCCATTTT
>CBDUEF010000608.1:0-1545 GCA_965366095.1 uncultured Cypionkella sp.
CGCGGCTGGTGCGCGGTGTGCGCGACAGGCATGCGCCCGCCCGCCATCCGACGTTTGCCACCGTCTCGCCAGATGGCTGGCCCGAAGCGCGCACCGTGGTTCTGCGTAGCGCTGATCCGGTGGCTTGCACGCTGGATATTCACACCGATCTGCGCTCGGCCAAGATGGCCAGACTGCGCCACAGCCCCCGCGCGGCCCTTCATGTCTGGGATGCCTCCGCGCATCTGCAAAGCCGGATCGCGGTTGAGGTTGCCATTCTGACGGGCACACAGGTCGCCGAGATCTGGGCGCGTGTGCCCGACCCGTCGCGGCAAAGCTATGGCACGACGCCCGCCCCCGGGGTGCCGATTGCGGATGCGCTGGCCTATGAGAAAATCCCCGACCCCGCGTCTTTTGCCGTGTTGCGCTGCACGGTGTGCGCCATTGATGCGGTGCATCTGGGGCCACAGCACCGCCGGGCGCGGTTCACATCGGCGGATGACTGGGTCGGGCAGTGGCTGGCACCGTAAGCTATTTGTAATCAGCGCGCCTGTTGCCGAACTGCCGCACCCGCCTGCGCCATGCGCGGTAGCTGCCCGCCTTCAGGGTCTGGCGCATCAGTGTTTTGACCTGATCGGGCGACAGACCGTGCAGCGCGCGGATCTGGGCAAAGCTGGTATGATCGCTAAGTGCCATCTCGACGATCTCGGATATGGTGGCGGGGTCAAGGGGTGCTTCGGTCATATCATGCCGGGCTTTCGCGCGGTTCCCATGTAAAGGACGGCGGTCAGCGGCAAGGGGCCAAAGGTCAGGTCAAGGCGGCGGTTCAGGCCCCGGGGGCCAAGCCCGGTGATCGGGCCTGGCACCAATCCAGCGCCTTGCATTACGCGCCGCAAATCGCGTGGTTTGATGAACATCGCAGGGTCATGCGTGCCGCGCGGCAGCAGGCGCAGCAGGTCTTCGGCCACGGCGATGGTTGCAAGGCGGGCCAAGGGATTGCGGTTGATCGTGTCGAACAGAAACAGGCCCCCGGGGCGCAGGGTGCGGGCAACCTCGGACAGAACCTTGTGCAGGTCAGCCACATGTTCCAGCACATCAACGCAAACCACCGCGTCGAAACCCGCGTCCGGATAGGGCAGCGCCTCGCCCATACCCACATCATAGGTGATGCGCAGGCCGCTTGTGTCTGCATGGGCACGGGCGGCGGCAATCGCTTCGGCGGCGGGGTCGATGCCGGTGACATTGGCACCGCGCGCCGCCATCGCCTCGGCCATGAATCCGCCCGCGCAGCCCAGATCCAGCACATCTTTGCCCTGCCAGTCGATATGACGGTCGAACCATTTCAGCCGCCCGGGCACCAGATTTTTCAGCGTCCGCACCCAGCGGATATCGTCCGACCACCACTGATCGGCCACCCGGTCATAGATCGTCAGGTCATTGCGCATGGGGGTGGTCCTTTGGCGGGGCGGCGCGTGGCAGCGAATAGGGCACGGCCTTTTGATACTGCTGAAACCTGTCGCCATAGCGGGCGGCAAAGCGGCGTTCCTTCATCCGGGGGGCAAACAG
>CBDUEF010000609.1:0-1542 GCA_965366095.1 uncultured Cypionkella sp.
ATGTCGCCCTTTGAACACGGCGAGGTGTTCGTGACCGATGACGGCGCGGAAACCGATCTCGACCTTGGCCATTACGAGCGCTTCACCGGCGTCTCTGCCCGCCAGACCGATAGCATTTCCTCGGGCCGCATCTATTCCAATGTGCTGGAAAAGGAACGGCGCGGCGATTACCTTGGCAAGACCATCCAAGTCATCCCCCATGTCACCAACGAAATCAAAGACTTCCTGAAAATCGGCGCGGATGAGGTCGATTTCATGCTCTGCGAAATCGGCGGCACCGTCGGCGACATCGAGGGCCTGCCCTTTTTCGAGGCCATCCGCCAATTCATCCACGAGCGTCCGCGCGGCCAGTCGATCCTGATGCACCTGACGCTACTGCCCTACCTCGCGGCCTCGGGGGAACTCAAAACCAAACCCACCCAACACTCGGTCAAGGAACTCCAATCCATCGGCCTTGCCCCCGATATTCTGGTCTGCCGATCCGAACACCCGATCCCCGACAAGGAAATCGAAAAGATCGCGCTGTTCTGCAATGTCCGCAAAGAACACGTCGTACCCGCCTATGATCTGAAAACCATCTACGAGGCCCCGCTGGCCTATCACCGCGCAGGGCTGGACCAAGCGGTGCTTGATGCCTTCAACATCCAACCCGCCCCCAAGCCCAACCTCGCCCGCTGGACCGATGTGATGGACCGCCTCACCAATGCCGAAGGCGAGGTCCGCGTCGCCATCGTTGGCAAATACACCCAGCTTGGCGATGCCTATAAATCCATTGCCGAGGCGCTCACCCATGGCGGCATGGCCAACCGCACCCGCGTGCGCGTCGAATGGGTGGATGCGGAACTGTTCGAGCGCGAAGACCCCGCCCCCCACCTGCAACCCTTCCACGCCATCCTTGTGCCGGGAGGCTTTGGCGAGCGCGGAACCGAGGGCAAGATCAAGGCCGTGGAATTCGCCCGCACCCGCAAAGTGCCCTATCTCGGCATCTGTCTGGGCATGCAAATGGCGGTGATCGAGACCGCCCGCCATCTCGCCGGAGTTGCCAACGCAGGCTCCGAAGAATTCGACCACGAGGCCGGGGCGAAACGCTTTACCCCGGTGATTTACCACCTGAAAGAATGGGTCCAGGGCAACCACGTCGTCGCCCGCAAACTCGGTGACGACAAAGGCGGCACCATGCGCCTTGGCGCCTATTCCGCCAGCCTGACCCCCGGCTCCCGCGTGGCCGAGATTTACGGCACCACCACCATCGAAGAACGCCACCGCCACCGCTACGAGGTCGACATGGCCTATCGCAAACAACTCGAGTCCAACGGCCTGATCTTCTCGGGTATCAGCCCCGACGGCCGCCTGCCCGAAATCGTCGAGATCAAAGACCACCCGTGGTTTATCGGCGTGCAGTTCCATCCCGAGTTGAAAAGCAAACCCTTCGCCCCGCATCCGCTGTTTGCGGATTTCGTGCGGGCGGCGGTGGAGGTTTCGAGGTTGGTGTAGTGGGCGGCAGGTTACATCCTTCAAGCCACCCTCATGCAGGATCGGCCC
>CBDUEF010000610.1:0-1538 GCA_965366095.1 uncultured Cypionkella sp.
GCCCAGCATCAGCATACATCGCGGCTGGGCTGGATTGTTCAATGAACCGATCCGGCAAGGTCAAGGTGCGCAACCGCAAGCCGTGATCAAGCCCGCCCGAGTTCGCCAGGTACTGCAAGACCTGCGCGCCAAAGCCGCCGCCCGCGCCCTGTTCTACCGTGATGATCGCAGCGTGATGCCGTGCCAACTGCTCGATCAATGCGGTATCCAAAGGCTTGGCAAAGCGCGCATCCGCCACAGTGACCGACACGCCCTGCGTCGCCAGAGTTTCAGCCGCCAGCAGACATTCCGGCAGATGCGCGCCAAAGCACAGGAGCGCCACGTCACTGCCTTCGCGCAGCACACGGCCCTTGCCGATCTCCAACACTTCGCCACGCTCCGGCATCTGCACGCCAGACCCCTCGCCGCGCGGATAGCGGAACGAAATCGGCCCCGCGTCATAGGCGGCTGCCGTGGCAACCATATGCATCAGTTCGGCCTCATCCCCCGCAGCCATCACCACAAACCCCGGCAGATTGGCGAGGTATCCCACATCAAACGCGCCCGCATGGGTGGCACCATCCGCCCCCACCAGCCCCGCCCTATCAATCGCAAACCGCACCGGTAGGCCTTGCAAGGCCACGTCATGCACGATCTGGTCATAACCGCGCTGCAAAAACGTCGAGTATATCGCCACAAACGGCTTCAGCCCCGATGCCGCCATTCCGGCGGCAAAGGTCACGCCATGTTGCTCCGCAATGCCCACATCAAACACCCGTGCCGGAAACCGCGCCGCCATGATGTCCAGCCCGGTGCCAGACGGCATTGCGGCCGTCACCGCCACGATGCGGCCATCCCGCGCGGCCTCATCCGTCAGCGCGCGGCCGAACACCGAGGTATAAGCCGGCGCGTTGGATTTCGACTTTGCCTGCGCGCCCGAGATCAGATCAAACTTTGCCACGCCGTGGTATTTGTCAGCGGCAGTTTCGGCGGGCGCATAGCCCTTGCCCTTCACCGTCACCGCATGGATCAGCACCGGCCCCGTCGCGCGGGTTTTCGCCGCCCGCAACGTCGCCAACAATTCGGGCATGTTATGCCCATCAATCGGCCCGATATAGGTGAACCCCAACTCTTCAAACAAGGTGCCGCCACCCGGCATGCCCGTCACCAATGCCCGCGCGCGGCGTGCGCCATCGCGCAAGGGGCCGGGCAAAGCCGCCTCAAAGCCTTCGGCCATGCCGCGCAGCGCCGCAAAGGGCGTATGGGCCGACAAGCCGTTCAGATATTTGTTCAATGCACCCACAGGGGGCGCGATGCTCATGTCGTTGTCGTTCAAGATCACAAACAGCCGCTTGCCCAGATGCCCCGCTGCGTTCATCGCCTCATAGGCCATGCCTGCCGTGATCGCACCATCGCCAATCACCGCAATTGCATCGCCAGTGGGCTGGCCCATATCGCGGCCAATGGTAAAACCCAAAGCCGCCGAAATGCTGGTGCTGGAATGTGCCGCGCCGAACGGATCGTATTCAGACTCCGACCGTTTGGTGAACCCCGAAAGC
>CBDUEF010000611.1:0-1532 GCA_965366095.1 uncultured Cypionkella sp.
TGCCGGTTTCATTGACGAAGCAGAAGAGGCCGTGGCCGAGTAATTTCGGTGACACGCTAAAGAAACGGCGCGGCAGCCCTTGCCGCGCCGTTTTTTTATGCGCCGGGGGCTTCGCTCGCGGCCAAAAGGGCAAGGAAGCGGGGATCCTCTTCGGCCCGCCCGCCCGATTTTTCGATGATGGCGCGCAGATGGTCGGCACAGCACAGGGCATGCAGCCGCGCCACTTGCGGCAGGTCGCGCAATTGGCTCAGCATGGCATCAAACTCATCAGCGTAGCGCAGGGCAGAGGCGTCAATTTCATTGCCGGCCTCGGCCCCTTGAAAATAGCTGTCGCGATAGCGATTTCCCAGTGCCACCGGAGACAGCGTGCCTTCCTTCAAACGATAGGTTTCAAGCGAGCGCAGCATATAATGGTTGAGCTGCGCCACCTCATGCGAGACCAGATGCGTCGGCAGGGTGTTGGACGCAGGCGCATCGGCTGCCCAGCCCTTCCACGGTTTTCCGGCCGAATTCACCCAGATCAGATTCTCGTGCCCCTTGTCCGCAGCTTTGGCCAGATCAAAATGGGTTGGCGCATGTTCATGGATCGCGGCGAAGTATTTTGACAGCCGAAACAGCGATTTGACAAAGCGTGAGCGGGGGTTTTTGGTGGGGCAGCTGTGCATGAACTGGCGATGCACGGGCACATCCTGATAGGTTTCAATGCCGCTGGTGCCAAAGACTTTCCAGTTGATTGCCATGCCCAGACAATTCGGTGCGGTCAGGTTGATCAGATCGCCGATTTTGCCCGCGCCGGGGTGGATCACCAGAAATTCGTCAACATCGCACACCATCACCCAATCGGCCCGGCGCACGGCGCGGTGCCCTTTGGCCAGTTTCAGCTTGGCGCGGGTGACAGGCTTGCCCGGTTTGATATCAAGGCGCAGGTGATGCACCTTGCCCGCGGCCTCCAGAGCGTCCAGCAACTCGGGCGAATGATCGGTGCAATTGTTGGTCACCACCACGATATCGGTGAATCCCAGCATCCGATACCAGGCCACCCATTCCAACAGGAACGCCCCTTCATTCCGCATCGAAGCCACAACGGTAATGCGCACGCTTTCCCCCTGCATGGTGGCGGCAAACTGGCTTTGGGGTGGGCCTAAGTCAAGTGGCGGGGCGAGCTCAGTTGACTTTGCGAGGGAAAGATTTTCATCTATCACCACATCATTCTGGGGGATGTTATGCAGCAACCAACAGTCGAGCACGCCGGGCCTTTGATCATCTGGACCTATGACTGGGTGCCGGAAATGCCACGCGGCCATGTCCGCGACATTCGGCTGCGTTGGGCGCTCGAAGAGGCGGGGCTGCCCTATTCCGTTGCATCGACGCCGTTTGACAATCGCGGACCCGACCATCTGGCCGCGCAGCCTTTCGCGCAGGTGCCGTTCTTGCAAGACGGTGAGCTGACGCTGTTTGAAAGCGGCGCTTGCCTGCTGCATCTGGCTGAAAAGAGCGAAACGCTGATGCCGCGCGATCCGCAGGGGCGGGCG
>CBDUEF010000612.1:0-1527 GCA_965366095.1 uncultured Cypionkella sp.
CCAAAAGCCCGCGAAATCTAACCCTGGCTCAGGCGCGGGAGTTGGCGCTTGCTGCGCCCGTCGGGCTTGCCAAAGTGGCGTTGGTGGTCAATGCGGACGATGCCGGGTTGGATGCACTGACGGAAGCCTTGCCGCTGGACATGCTGCAACTGCATGGCAATGAGACGCCCGAGCGGGTGGCCGAGATTCGCGCCCGCTATGGCTTGCCGGTGATGAAAGCGGTGGGGGTCGCCGATGAAGGCGATCTGACGGCACTGTTTGACTATTCACTGGTGGCGGATCAGCTTTTGATCGACGCCAAACCGCCCAAAGGGGCTGCCCTACCCGGTGGCAACGGGCTGTCTTTCGATTGGCGTCTGGTCGCCCAACGCCGCTGGCTGCGCCCGTGGATGTTGGCGGGAGGGCTAACGCCTGAAAATGTTGCCGAAGCGATACGCCTGACCAATGCACGGCAAGTCGATGTGTCATCGGGTGTGGAAAGCGCTCCGGGGCTGAAGGATGCCGCATTGATCGAGGCCTTTGTGCAGGCCGCCCTGCGCCCCGCCCCACCCCGCCTGCGCTGAGAACAGGGGAGCGGTCTTGGGCGGCATTGAGCCCCCCAAAACCGCTTGGGTTCCAGGTCTGATCTGGCGATCAGGCTGCAATGGCGGGCTGTCAAAGGGCGTATTTGGGCAAAGTGCCGTGAAAGCGGTGAGCGCTAAAACGCCTTGAAAGTCATCGTTGTCAAGGTGCGCACGATGTCAGGAATGTCGAACAGCTTTTCCGAAAGGTAATGGCCCACGTCTGCCGCATCGGGGATATAGATCTTGGCGATCAGATCATATTCGCCAGAGGTCGAGTAAAGCTCGCTAACCACCTCCCGGTCATAGATCTCGGTGGCGACCTGATAGGTCTTGCCGGGGGTGCAGCGGAATTGGACGAAAACGCAGATCATGGGCGGGCTCCGTGAATTTGAGATAGCCTAGCTTGAGACGCGGGGAAGGGAAAGCCTCAGTCCTCGGGGGCTTGCAAGGTCAAGGGTGCGGGCGCCGAGCGCAGATCTTCAATCGTCAGCGGTGATTGTGGCAAGGCGAGACGGTTGCGCACCACCCACATCAACCGCGTTTGTGCCCGCGTGATCGCCACATAGGCAAGCCGTTTCCACAAAGGCACACCCGCTTCATTGCGCCCCGATTGTGCCGCCGCATAAAGATCGGGGGCAAAGACCTGAACCGTATCCCATTGCGATCCTTGGGCTTTATGGATGGTGACTGCCGCGCCATGCAAGAAAGCCGCGCCCATCTTGGCGGCATGAGGGATGAAGGGTTCTTCCTCATCCGGCTTTTCGATTTTGATGATCGAGGCGGCCGAGAATTGCGGGTCTTCCGCCCCCACGACATGCAGCTTGGCAAAGCCTTCGCGCGTGCCAGGGCCAAGGTAGATCACCTGCGCCCCCTTGATCAGGCCCCGCGCTTCAAGATCAATGCGTTTCTTGCGGTGTTTCAACGGCAACTCGATCCCGTCGCAGATCAGCGGCTCGCCGGGCAA
>CBDUEF010000613.1:0-1521 GCA_965366095.1 uncultured Cypionkella sp.
TGGCCATTTGCGCCACCCGCTGATCAAAGTTGCGATCAATCCGCCCCCGAGCAAGCCGCATGGATTGCAGCAAAAGCCGCGCACCCATCGTTTTGGCCGTGACCTCAAGGTTTATCTGCAAACGGGTGCGATTGGCCGACAACTCCATCAGATCGAGCACGGCAACACCGCCAATTGTAACTGAACCGCCCGTGAATCCCAGTCTGATCGGAGCCTCCCAATCCTTCAGATTGAGCTGGATTTCACGGTCTTTGCCGCGCAATTTAAAGCGCGAATGCCAGGCCATTCCAACTCCGGGCCGACTCAGCGTGTCGGTGCGGGTCACATCGGCACCACGGCGCATTGCCGCACGTTCCCAGCCGTCGAAATCGGTCAGCGTTGCATGCACAAAGGCCAAAGGCGCTTCGATATCCTGTCGCGACATCAGTTTCATGCGTCACTTTCCCTCATGCCCGATCATGCTGCTGTCTAGGCACAATGGATCGACTGTTGTTTTGCCGCGAATCTGGGCCTAATCAAGCCGATCTGCAAGCCAATTGCGGATCAGAAAATGCGCAATCGCACCTTTTCGGCTCGCTTTGATCACCGGATGGACGCCCGCCATGATCTGCACCATTTCTTCACGGCTGACCCACAGCGCATCTTGCAGCTCGTCAAGGTCCAGAGTGATAGCGGTGCTGGTGGCCTCGGCATGGCAGCCAAACATCAATGAGGCCGGAAACGGCCAGGGTTGGCTTGCGAGGTAACGCACATCACCGATCTTGATCGACGTTTCCTCGGCCACTTCGCGCCGAACAGCCGCCTCCATGGTCTCACCGGGTTCCACAAATCCGGCCAGCAAGGAATACATGCCCTCGGGCCAAACCGAATTTCGGCCGAGCAGCAAGTTGTTGCCCGAGGTTACCAGCATGATCACCACCGGATCGGTGCGCGGAAAATGCTGGGCGCCGCAATCGGGGCAAAGCCGCTGCCAACCCGCCAGCGCAGAAACCGAAGCGGCTCCACAGGCCGCGCAAAACCCGTGGCTGCTGTGCCATTGTATGAGGGCCTTGGCGGTTGCCGCCAGCTCCGCGTCACTCGGGGATAGCTCTGCCATGATGCCGCGCAGATCCTGAAAGCTGAAGCGGTCGTCCAGCGCAGGATGGCGTTGAGCTGATTGATCCAGGAAAGCCGGCGCGCCCAGGTTCGGGTCATGGCTTTCTGGCGCCCAATGCGAAATATCTTGGGCGAATCTTGCGACATCCCCGTCCAACCCCACGAAGATCGGTGCCTTTGCCCCATGCAAGGCAGCATGATCGGCTGACAGCCATCCAAGCATCTCATTGCCCCAGACCAGCGGTTTGCCACGCCAGATCGGCAGGACGCGGCCGGTGGCCAGCATTTCCGAAATCCTGAAAGCATCGCTTCGCAGATACGCAGCACGGTCAAGCCCTGAGCCGCCAAAAGTCACCTGATCTGAAAAATGCATGGCGTCTCCGAATGTCTGTGCTTCGTCACCCACAGCCCTATTGTGGGCAAGTG
>CBDUEF010000614.1:0-1510 GCA_965366095.1 uncultured Cypionkella sp.
GTGATCGGCCAGATAGGTCAAGATGGCGGTGGAATCGGTCAAGACCGCGCCATCGACCAAAAGCGCGGGTAGTTTGCCAGCGGGGCTGTGGGCAAGGATTTCGGGCGAATGGGGGCGGGCGGGGATATGCTCATAGGGCTGGCCCAACTCTTCGAGCATCCAGATCACGCGAGCGGCGCGGGAGCGGGTGGTGCCGATCACGGTATACATGGCGCTATCTTCCTTTTGACATGGCGATGCGCAACAGGCTGCGTTCGATCACCGCCATTGCGGGCGCGCGCGAAGTCGAGCGCAGGGTCAGATCGGTTTCTACCAGATCGGCCAGCGCCTTTTCCAGTTGCGGCACCGACCAGCCCTCGGCCTGCCGCTGCATCGCGTCGCGGCGCGGACCAAAGGCGCGGGCCTTCATCAGGCCTGACGAAATTCCGCCCGGATCGGTGTTGGCGGTGTGCAGGCTGCGAAAATGCCGCAAGGCCCCGATGCAAAGGGTGACGGGATTGACGCCTTGCCCCTCAAGGCGGCGCATCAGCGGGCCGATGGTACCGGCCTGGCGATTGGCGACGGCGTGGAGAAGGTCATCGACCTCGGCCTCGATGGTGGCAGGGGCGAGGGCGGCGACCTCGGCAGAGGTGAGGGGCGAGGCGTCGTTGAATTTGTAGAGCGATATCTTTTCCAGCGTTTGGCGAAAATCGCCGGGGTCGATTTCACGCGAAAGGGCGGTCAGATTGGCCATGGCGGAGGGTTCGATCTGTTTCAGGCCCGCCTTGGCGAGTTCGGATTCGATTTCCTCCCGCGTGGGTGGGTTGTCGTAAAGGCCGATGCAGCCCGCGCGCAGGTGTTTGTCAAACAAGGTTTTCAGCGGTGATTTTCCGGTCAGCCCGCTTGCGGTGACGATGATCTTGGCATCGCCCTGCTGCCAGTCTTTCAGCGCAAGGCCAAGGGATTCGGTCAGCCCGTCGGTGGCATCCTCGACGAACACCACGCGCGGGCCGGGGAAAAAGCCGGTTTCGCGGATGGCGTCGTTCAAAAGCGCGGCGTCCTTGCGCAGATCGGCGGCGGCGATGCGGGTCAGGCGCATTTCGCCTTCGCCCTGCGGGCCGATGATCGCGGCAATCGCCTCTTGGCGTTTCAGCGCCACCCGCATCGGATCGGCACCAAAGATCAGCAGCCCGGCCATGGCGGGATCGGGTTTGGCAATGGCGCGATTGGCCTCGGCCCCGGCCAGTTTCATTTCGCCCAAGCGCCCGCGGTGGCAAGCAGGCGCGAGACGATCTGATCGGCCAAAAGGCGCATCAGCCGCAGATAGGCGTCTTCCTCGGCGGCAAGACCGGCGACAGTAGAGCCGGTGGCGGAGTAAGAGGTGAAACTGTCAACGGTGCCGCCAGCCACACGGGTGCCGGTGGCGCGTTCGGTTAGTTGCCAATCAATCATGCCCGTCAGGTTATAGCGGGTGATGGCGTTATCGGGGGTGATGCCAACGCCGAAAGGTTCGGTTTTGATCGTATAGGTC
>CBDUEF010000615.1:0-1509 GCA_965366095.1 uncultured Cypionkella sp.
GGAATCATCATGCACAACAATTCGCCCGACCATATGCCGATCCTGCATGCCCCGACCCAACCGCGCCCCAAACTGGAGGGCGGCAGGCGTTTTGTCATGCAAACCCCGTTTACGGCGGCAGGAGATCAGCCCACCGCGATCGCGGCCCTCACCGCAGGCGTTCTGGCCGGTGAGCATGATCAGGTCTTGCTGGGCGCGACCGGCACCGGCAAGACCTTTACCATGGCCAAGGTGATCGAAGAAACTCAGCGCCCGGCGATCATTCTGGCCCCCAACAAGACGCTGGCCGCGCAATTATACGGCGAATTCAAGGGCTTCTTTCCCGATAACGCGGTGGAGTATTTCGTTTCCTATTACGACTATTACCAGCCCGAGGCCTATGTCGCCCGCACCGATACCTATATCGAGAAGGAATCCCAGATCAACGAACAGATCGACCGGATGCGCCACTCGGCCACCCGCGCGCTTCTGGAACGCGACGATGTGATCATCGTGGCCTCGGTGTCCTGCATCTACGGCATCGGCTCGGTCGAGACCTATTCGGCGATGACCCAGGATCTGATCGTCGGGCAAAGCTATGATCAGCGGCAGGTTTTGGGCGAGTTGGTGGCGCAAGCCTATCGTCGCAACGACACCGCCTTTCAGCGCGGCTGTTTCCGGGTGCGCGGGGATAGCGTCGAGGTCTGGCCTGCCCACCTTGAAGACCGCGCCTGGCGGTTCTCGTTTTTCGGTGAGGAATTGGAATCGATCACCGAATTTGATCCCCTCACCGGGGCGAAAACCGACAATTTCAAACAAATCCGCATCTATGCCAACAGCCACTATGTCACGCCGCGCCCCACCATGCAGCAGGCGATCCAAGGCATCAAGAAAGAGCTGCGCCAGACGCTTGATCTGATGGTCAACCAAGGCAAACTGCTTGAGGCGCAGCGGCTGGAGCAGCGCACCGCTTTCGATCTGGAAATGCTTGAGGCCACCGGGGTTTGCAGCGGCATCGAGAATTATTCCCGCTATCTGACCGGGCGCGCACCGGGCGAGCCGCCGCCCACCCTGTTCGAATTCATCCCCGACAATGCCATTGTTTTTGCTGACGAATCCCATGTATCCGTGCCCCAGATCGGCGGCATGTATAAGGGCGACTTCCGCCGCAAGATGACACTGGCCGAACACGGCTTCCGCCTGCCCTCCTGCATGGACAACCGCCCGCTGAAGTTCGAGGAATGGGACGCCATGCGCCCGCAATCGGTGTTTGTCTCGGCCACCCCGGCGAAATGGGAGATCGAGCAATCGGGCGGCGTTTTTGTCGAACAGGTGATCCGCCCCACCGGGTTGATTGATCCGCCGGTTGAAATCCGCCCGGTCGAGATGCAGGTCGATGACCTTCTCGACGAAATCCGCATCGTGGCAAAACAGGGCCTGCGGGTGCTGGTCACCGTGTTGACCAAGCGCATGGCCGAGGATCTGACCGAATATTTCCACGAACAGGGCATCCGCATCCGCTATATGCAC